>JAKADO010000084.1 GCA_021820485.1 Bacillota bacterium | reverse complement strand
CTCAGCAAGAGTGGTTCGCTGACTGGCATTCGAAACGATGCCGGCCTCGTGCTGACCCCATGGGGTGATTATGCCATTGCCATCATGAGTGAAGGATCGACCGATGAGCGGTTTCACGTGGATACCGAAGCGCATGTGCTTCTTCCGCACGCCACGCGAGCGGTATTCGATCATTTTGTACCGGATTTCGCAAAGTAACGACCATTTTCCTCGGCCCAGAACCAGCCCTACCACTCGTTCAGCACGGGAATCGCCCCTAGAGGGTGATTCCCGTGGTAAATCATTACCGAAAGAATGATTACGCTGGGGACTTTCGCAAGGGGCGTGATGGAATGTTTGATATGTCAGTACCGCGGACCGAAACGGAGTCGAAATTTCGCTATGTTGTTCATTATGGTACCGAAGCCTTTCTAGACCTTAAGCCGGATTGGGATCGGCTAATCGAGCAATCTTCCAGTGTAGCGAGAATCTTTATGAGGCACGATTGGCTCCGAATATGGCTAGAATTTCGGGGCGCTCGCTATCACCCAGTGATAGTGCTGATTTATGATGGGGACATTCCCATCGGCATCATTCCGCTGTGTCAACGGTCGGCGCGTATTGCAGGGTCCTTTTGGACAGCTCTAATCTTTATGGGGACGCCCGACGCGGATTACCACGACATTATTATAGACACTAGGTATGACGCTAAAGTGTTATATTCTTTCGCCCAGAAGATAATCGATCTTTTGTGCAGAAAGTATTCGGCGACGTTTCTGGAAGACCTGCGTTCCGACGTGGCAAAACAACTACTCAGCACATCCCGCAACCATGCCGTCCGCCCGTCATTTAAGTGTCCGTACACTAGTACCACAATTCCGTGGGAGGAGTATAACCAAAGAATATTTTCAAGTGATGTTCGCAGAAAGTTGAAAAAAGTGAAAGCTCTTGGGAGTGTGGAGTATGGTGTGGTTCAGCGGCCGGAAGAGCTAGACGCCTTTCTCAGTCGATTTTTTGATATGCATCGCCGCCGGTGGGCTGGTACCGACACTCCAAGTCGCTTTAACAATGAGGACGACCGTAAGTTCCTTGTGGATTTGGCCAAGGCTCTTGGCCCGGGGGCCTCCATGCACTTAGCGTATCTTTCTGTCAATGGAAAGATAGTGGCGTGTAGCTACGGATTTCAGGATTTAGGAAGACTTTATTACTATATCCCAACGTTTGAACCGGAACTATCGTATGCCTCCGTGGGCATGGTCTTCCAATACTACCTACTTCTAAATGAGTATCGACACTTCAATACAATAGACTTCTTACGTGGAGACGAACCATACAAATATCATTGGAGCACCGGGGAAGACGTCAATCACACTCTTTTTTTGTATCGAACGCCCGTTCATAGGATGGTGTATCGCGGCCTGAGATTTGCAAAGAGAGCGTCATTGACGAATCTACTCTGACTCCCATGCCCACAGGCGCAGTCGGTGAAATTCTCCTGCTGTGGGCGCCCGAGGATTCTCGCCCGCGTTGACAGCTCGGATCCATCGCTCAATAGTGTGACGGATTGGGAGGTCTTCCGCTTCCGGGTCGTTGAGAATCCGGGTGAAGAGGCGAATGGCGCCTATGGGCTGCTCCCGCGTCCAATGCACAAAGGCGGCTGCGATCCAGATAGCGATTTGCAGCCGATGGTCCCGGGAGCGACGCCAAGGGACCTCCAGAATTTCGTGCGCCTCAAAGTACCGTCCCTCCATCATCGCCCGACGATACTCGGCCCAATCCCCCTCTTCCTCCATGACGAATCCCCCCTTCTGTCATTTACGTTTGAGTCCCATCGCGATATAGTCGGCGTAACAACCCCTAGCGATTGGAGGCATCGGCGAATGGACGCCCTTTCCTATGCTTATGGTACCAATCATTTCGATCGGGACCGAGACCTGAAGGCCGTGTTGCGCGATTTGTGGGCCAACCATGCGCAGCATTGGCCGGCGCTCGGCGAATTTGGCGCGTTGGCCGGTGGTGAGCTGTACGAGTCCTTGTATCATATCGATCATGATGCGCGTCCCGTGCTGGTGGCCCATAACTTGGACGGCGAACGGATCGATCGGGTGCGCCTCAGCCCCTCTGAACGTCAAGCGCTTGAAAAAACCGCTTGGATTATGGGGCTCCCCTATCATGGAGAGAGCTGGCTCTCGCATTACGCCCTGCTGTACCTCATTGGCGATCCTGGACTGGGCTGCATTCTCACCATTACCCAGCAAACGGCCTATGCGCTTCATAAATATGGGCAATCCATTCCTGGCCAGGCGCGCATCGTCGAGGACTTAATTAGCGGACGCGCTTGGGGCGCCACCTGGATGACCGAGTCCCAAGGTGGAAGCGATTTGGGCGCCAACCAGGCCACGGCGCGGGAGGACGGTCCCCTGTGGCGGATCTCGGGCGACAAATATTTTGCCAGCGGTGCTGGTCTGGCCGATTACGCCATCGTCACTGCCCGCCCTGAAGGAGGGGCGCCTGGTCCCAAGGGCCTCGGACTTTTTCTTCTTCCCCGCATCGGGTCAAACGGCCAGTTGAACTATCATGTCCGGCGATTGAAGGACAAAAGCGCCACGCGGGCAGTTCCCTCCGGGGAAGTCGAACTGCAAGACGCAGAGGCCTATCTCATTGGGGAGGCGGGTCGCGGCATCTACTATACCTTGGAAAACCTGACCGTTTCCCGTTTGGCCAATGCGGCCGCCGCAATGGGTGTCGGCAAAAAAGCGCACCTAGAAGTGCTGGGACGCGTGCATCGCCGGCATAGCTTCGGAGCGCCGCTGATAGGCCATCCCCTGATCCGTCGGGATCTGACGGATTTAGCGGTTCGCGCGGCGGGTGGTACGGCCTTGGCATTCCATAGCATCGCTCAATTTGACGGTGTATGGGAGGAGAAGCCGCCGTTTTCCGCCCGATATCATCGGGTGAGGTTTTGGTCGCATTTGGCTAAGAACCGCACCGCGGAGCATAGCGCCGCGATGACGCAGATGGCCATGGAGCTCTTTGGTGGTTTGGGCTTTTTAGAAGAATATGCGGTAGCGCGGTGGCATCGGGAGGCATTGATTACCCCCATTTGGGAGGGGCCCAGCAACATTCAGGCCCTGGACTTTCTAGAAAGTGTGCAGCGTCAGCATACGGATGAATCTTTTTGGGAGGAGATGACCTATCTCTTGAGTCAAGCAGGCACCGCGCCCGCGCGCGAGGCTCTTGACATTATGGAGCGAACCCTGGTCAACCTGCGGAGGTTCGAGGGGGCAGAGGCACAATGGATGGCCAAGGAATCTCTGAGGACCTTGGCTGATGTCGCCCAAGTGGCCTTGCTCTATCGGCTGGCCGAGGGACAAGGAGAACGTTATGCCAAACTGGCCGCCCTCTATCATGCGCGCTTCTTGAATCGCGAGGAGTATCCGTTTTGGGCTTATGAAGATCCAGACATTTGGGATGAGGCATCGAGTCTCGCATAAAGAAGGCGGCCGAAGCCGCCTTCTTTATGCGGGATTCACAGGAGCCTTTTCCTTCAAGAGCCGCATGAAGGCGCGCATCCATTCCGGGTGATCGGGCCAAGCTCGGGCCGATACCATGTGCCCATCGACGACGGCGGCGCCGTCCACGAAGGTCGCGCCGGCTGCTTGCACGTCGGGTGCCAAGGCCGGATAGGCGGCGGAGGTGCGGCCCTTCAACACGCCCGCCGTGGCCAGCGCTATGGGTGCATGGCAAATTTGCGCCACCGGAGCTTCTGCATCAAAGAAGTGACGCACGATGCGCGCGAAGTCTGGATCGTTGCGGATGTACTCGGGTGCACGGCCTCCCGGTATGACGACCGCCACATAATCCTCAGGGGCCACATCTTTGAAGGCGACATTGGCTTCCACTCGGTAGCCTTTCTTTTCCGTGTACGTATCGAACCCGGGTTCAAAGTCGTGAACCACCGTCTGCAGCACTTTTTTTGCGGGTGCGGCAATATCCACGTCGTAGCCTTCCTCGCGCAGGCGCTGATACGGATACATGACTTCCAAGGACTCGGCGGCGTCGCCGGTCAACAGCAAAACACGCGGCATAAGTGTCCCTCCTTTTTTGGATATGCTCTTATCCTAGCAGAACGCCAGCCAGACGGTTGACATCCGATCCTCGCACGGAAGATGGGTTATGAACCGTCCGTCTGTTGTTGGGAAGCCGGTCGGGTTAGATTGTGGGAAACCGTAAAACGAATCGGGCTCCGGCTTGGCCGTCCTCATAACGCACCGATCCGCCATGCAACTCGACAATGCGCCTGAGGTAAACAAGGCCGATTCCATGGCCGGTGGCCTTGGTGCTTTGGCCGGCGTAAAAGAGGCAATGCTGGTGCGACGCTGGGACGCCGGGACCGGTATCCTCCACCGCCACCTCACCCCACCCGGGCCCCGCGGTCAGCTCAAATCGAAGCGACCCGCCATGCGGCATGGCGTCGACCGCGTTGTCCACCAGCGTGCGAAGACATTGATTGATTTGTTCCGCGTTGCCGGAGAAGTGAAAGTCCGTTCCCTGTACGGTCGCGGTTACGCCGCGCGTTGTGAGCCATTTGTAGTCGCGAAGAAACTGGTTCATCAACCGAATGATGGAAAGCTCAATGTGGGGGCGTTCCGTTTTGAAAGCCAAATGAGCCGACAGGAACTCGTCCAGATCGCTGACGGCGTTTTCGATGGGATCCCAGCCCTCGTTAGGATATTCAGATCGCATGAGATCCAAATGCCCTTGAATAATGGTCAGCGGCTGCCGTGCATTATGGACCGACGCCAATGAGATCCATTCCAATTCGTCATAGGCTTGGGCAAGGGAGGATAGCAACTCCATCATTGGTTGCGAGCATGTGTTAGCGCCAGAATTAAAATGATCCAGTTCGCCAGAATGAATTTGACCCACCCCTAACGAAATCCGACACCAATACCCGACCAAAGGTGAGGTGTCTAGATGACAAGGAGTGGGCAAGTGATGAAGATTCGTGATCTCCACGCACAAGGATATAGTATCCGAGAAATTAGTCGTAAGACGGGCTTGTCCCGGAACACCGTGAAGAAATACTTGCGGACCGATCCGGGTCGCCGGCGTCGGGCTCCGGAACCGTCGAAGCTGGATCCCTTCAAAGGCTACTTGGACGGCCAAGTGGCCCGAGGGGTGACCAACGGGACCCGGCTTTTTCACGAAATTCGTCAGCAGGGCTATACCGGCGGGTATACGCTGGTCAAGAACTACCTCCAACCGCGCCGTCCGGCGCGGACGCCCCAAGCGGTGATGCGGTTTGAGACCGAGCCCGGCCAACAGGCGCAAGTGGACTTTGGGTTCTTTGGCTACGACGATGTGGCAGGGCGCCCCCAAAAGCTATGGCTCTTTGTGATGGTGTTAAGCCACTCACGCATGACGTATGCCGAGTTCGGCACCACCGCGGACGGAACCGCCGTCATCCGTGGATTGGTGCATGCCTTCCAATACTTTGGGGGGCGCCCACGGGAAGTGCTCTTTGACAATATGAAACCGGTTGTGCAGGGGCGCACGGAGGACGGTGCGGTCATCTGGACGCCGCGATTCTTGGATGCAGCCTTGGCGCTGGGCTTCCAACCGCGCGCTTGCCGTCCGTATCGGGCGCAAACCAAGGGGCGAGTCGAACGCACAATCGGCTATATTCGGCATCACTTTTGGCCCGGTCGCACCTTCACCGACCTGGCGGACGTGAACCGCCAGCTGTTCCAGTGGCTCAACACCGTGGCGAACGTCCGACCGCATGGCACGACCCACGAACGGCCCATCGATCGCCTGGCGACTGAACGGCTCGAAGGGCTGCCCGATTCCGGACGGTGGGTCCAGTATCTCCTCGAGACCCGTACGGTGAGTCGCGATGGGTTCGTCGCCTATGGCGGCAGCCGATACGGCGTGCCGTGGACTGTGGCGGGCCACCCCATTACCGTGGAAGACCTGGGCGAACGCCTGCAGTTTCGGGTGGACGGTGTCCTGGTGGCGGAGCATCCCCCAGCGCCAGTCCCCGGCAGCGTGTGTCGACTGCCCGATCAATGGGATGGCCTGCCGCTGGGCGGTCCAATGCCGACCCGCACGGGTCGGGCGCAGCAAATCCCTGCTCCGGATGTCGCGGTCCGCGACTTGCAAGAATACGCGGTAATTGGAGGGACCATCCAATGATCCCCCTCGAACAGGTACGACAACAACTGGAGGCCTTGGGGTTAATGGATGCCGCGGCCGTCCTAGATAATCGCCTCGACAGTGCGAGTCACGACGGAATTTCCTACGTTGAGTTCCTTCAGGGCCTCTTGGGTGTGGAAACCCAGGCCCGGCGGGAGCGGTATCTCAAGGCCCGCTTGCGGCTGGCACACTTTCCCGCTGTCAAACGGTTGGAAGACTTTGATTGGGCGTTCCAGCCGTCGATTGACGCCCGACAAATCCAAGCGCTCGCCTCGTTGGCCTTCGTGGCGGAAGCCACGAACATTCTCTTCCTCGGACCTCCGGGGGTCGGCAAGTCCCACCTCGCCATCGCCTTAGGCATGAAGGCCGTCGAAGCGGGCTTTGGCGCGTATTTTGTCACCGCCGATCGCCTGCTGCAGGATCTCGAGCAGGCCTATCATGAACACCGGTTGGAGCGGCGCATGCGGGTCTATCTATCGCCCAAAGTTCTCATTGTGGATGAGTTTGGCTACCTGCCCTTGTCCCGAGTGGCCGCGACCTTGTTTTTTCAGCTGGTCTCCGCCCGCTATGAGCGCGGGAGTCTCGTGCTCACCTCCAACAAAGGCTTCGCCGACTGGGGGGAAGTGCTGGGCGATCCCGTCATCGCCACCGCCATTTTGGATCGCCTCCTGCACCACTCCCACGTGGTGAACATTCGCGGCGACAGTTACCGCCTCAAGGACAAAAAGCGGGCCGGCGTGTGGGCTTCGCCGGCTACCCCCGCATCCTCGCGGGATTCATTAGGTGGGTCAAATTTCGTTGGCGCAAGTGGATCAAATTTGGACCGGCGTTGACACATGTATTGGGATTCATATTTCCCCTCCTCTGGGCGTGCACAAATTGACCTTAGTGCATAATTACGCCGTAGAGCGTAAGGTTCGCCGTAAAATTGGGAAATCCTGCATTGGCCGAAGATTTATTCTATTGAACTATTTTGGATATTGAATGCTTCCTAGGGGGCTCCTCGCCCGGGAGCAGGAATTTGGACGGCTAGTGAGAACTATATCCATAAAATTTTATTAAAAGAAGGTTAATCATGCGAAAGCAAGTGCTCGGCATGCTGGGTGCGGCGGCTGCGCTGTGGGGAATCAGCGGCTGCGGTACGCACACGGGTGTGGCCTCCAAAATCCCAACCGCTGGTCCCGTCGCTTCAGCGCCCTTAACGCCTAAGCCCCTGGGCACGATACGCGTTAAGGATCTTGCGGCGTTTCAACCAGGCGATCACGATTTGTTGGTCTTCAGCACAAAGGGAAAAAAGGCCGAGGTCAGCGTCTATCAATGGTCAAAGACAGAATGGAAGGGAATTTTCTCCCGTGTCGGCTTGAATGGCTCTGCCGGAGCCGGGCTGGGAGAGGGGAGTTTAAAGGTGTTGGGACCGGTGTCGCTGATGGGGGGACAGGGGCAGCAAATTGTCATCAATCAGTGGCAGGCGGGAGCTGACGCTGGATCGAGCACGGTTGAGGTCTGGGGGATGCAGGAGGGGCAATTCAAGCCGCTCTTGAGCCTCTCGGACTTTGGCGCATTGGCGGCATCGGTGTACGGACACGCACTGCATGTGTCTGGAAGCTACTATAAGAACGCGAGCGTGTGCATGGCTTGCGGCGTGGCGGACAGCGCCACCATTGCGTATCACCCCTCCCGAAGCTCTTGGACGGGCTCCCCGCAGAACTTTTACCACATGCTGCGCTATGGGCTTTCCGCGTCCCCGGCACACGCTCTCCCGACGCCTAGCGTCACCTATCCCACCGTATCGTTTGGGTCGGGCTTTGACCCAGCCACCTTCACGCTCACCGGTGAGTCCACCAGTTTTACTCCGGGCATTATTGACGCGCTGTTGGTGAGCCCGCGGAGCTTCCATACGGATACCGTGACATGGCTCATCGAGGAGCAGGATGGCATCGGGTGGAGCACCTATGACATGGGCGTGAACATTATCAATCCCACCGACAACGAACTCGAAAAGCCGCTGTTTCTGATTGGGGCAGGAGTCTACAGGGTCACCTTCTTGAACGGCAATCGGACCATTGCGAGCGGCACGGTGACCATTTCCGCACCGCCCAGCCCCTCGCCGAGCGCTCCGTCTCCCAGCAGCCCCTCGCCGAGTAGTCCGTCATCGAGTCCGAGTCCGAGTTCGCCCACGCCATCCGTGTCGACGGGAAGCAGTCAGCCGTCGCCGACCGGTTCATCCCCGAGTTCGAGTTCGACGCCGCCGTCTCCGACACCCAGCGCGCCATCCGCCCAACCGACGCCGGGTCCGAGCGCATCCTAGGGGAGGGCGCCCTTAAGGGAGCGCATGCCAGAGCGATCGTTTGCGCTCGAGCAGCTTAGGCACAACACGGCCAAGAACAATCTCTTGAAAGTAGGGAGTTTCTGCGTGGGCGTCCAAGCTGTCTTGGTCACGGTAGGCTTCGTAGAGCAGCAATTGATTGGGATGATCCCAGGCTTGATGCACCCGGTACAGGAGACAGCCCGGCTCGTGCTGTTCAACCTGTTCCGCCATCCGGCGCAGGTCAGCCAAAATGGCGTCTGTCTCTTCAGGTTTGGTGAGATATTGGGCGATTAACACAATCATGGCGCTTCTCCTTTCGTGTGATGCCTCATTATACCCATGGGAACGGACGGCCGGAGTCTTCGGGCCCGATTTCCCTACCCAGGTGCGATATGGTTCAATGGAAGGAAAGGAGGGGCCATGAGACCGTTTTTAAAATGGGCAGGAGGCAAAACGCGCCTCGTGGAGCGCATCCGCGCCCGACTGCCAGGAGGACGGCGGTTGGTTGAGCCGTTTGTGGGGTCCGGGGCGGTATGGTTGAATACTGACTACCCGGAAGCGCTGCTGGCGGATGTCAACCCTGACTTGATTCGGTTGTACGCCACCCTGCAGCGCCATGGAGAGGATTTCATCCAATATTGCGCCCAGTTTTTTGTGTCGCCCAACAATACCGCCGAGCGGTACTATGCATTGCGCGAAGCCTTCAATCATTCGACCGAAGACTGGGAGAAGTCGGCGCTTTTTCTATACCTCAATCGGCATGGGTACAACGGGTTGTGCCGGTATAACGCCAAGGGCCGCTTTAATGTGCCTTTCGGCCGCTACGCCCATCCCTATTTTCCCAAAGCAGAGATGCAGCATTTTTATCATAAGTCGCAGACGGCCACCTTCGTGTGCGCCGATTTCCGCACGGTCATGGAAGGTCTCGGTCCGGGCGATGTCGTGTACTGCGATCCCCCTTACGTGCCCCTGTCTCGGACCGCCAACTTTACGGATTACGCGGCCGGCGGATTTGGGCCCCGGGAGCAGGAAGCGTTGGCCCGCCTTGCTGCCCGCTTGGGGAGAGAGGGCGTGCCAGTGCTCATCTCGAACCACGCGACGGACTTTACCCGGGGGGTGTATGCTGGGGCGGACTTGGACGTCTTCGACGTTCAACGCTTGATTAGCTGCGACGGCGCCAATCGGCGCCAAGCCCGGGAAATCCTGGCCCTCTTTCGTTGACCCGAATTGACAACAGCATGGGAGGTGCTCAAGTGGACAAAACACGGTCGGTGGGGCTCTGGGCGTATCCTTGGGACATCGCCCGGATGGGTGTGGCGCATACCGTGGAAAGGCTCGTGTCAGCGGACATTACCGAGCTCAGCGTGGCGACGGTGTATCATAGCGGTCAGGTGCTGTCGCTCATCGACCACACGCCGCGCTTCATTACCATGCCTGAGGGACCCTTGCTGGATGTGCGCGACAGTGATTGGAGTCAGGCCGGAATAGGGTTCCGCCCCGGTGATTTGCTGGAGGAACTGAGAGGGGAACTCTCGGCTGCCGGCATACGTCTTCGCGGCTGGACCATCATCAATCACGATAAACGGGACTGGTCTCCCACCGTCAACGTCTTTGGCCAAGCGATCGCGCATGCCGCTTGTCCATTGGCAAACCGCCCCCGCATTGTGGAATTGGTCCAATGGCTCTCGCAATCAGGGCATTATGACGCCTTGGACTTGGAGTCGATCGGGTTTACCAGCGCGATGCATGGAGCCCACCATGAAATCGCAGGAATCGTCATGACGCCCTTATTGCAATTGTTGCTCTCGATGTGCTTCTGCCCCGATTGCGAAGCCGCCCATGCGTCCGAGATGGACTGGGAGGCGCTGCGAATTCTGGTGTCAGCGGCCATTCAACGGTTAGTCCACGAGGAAGCCCCGCCAGACCCAGGAGCCCAATTGGCCACGTTCGTTGTGGAACATCCATTGCTGGGCGAATTTGTGCGCCGGCGTGGCCAAGCGCTGGATGGGCTATTGACGCAGTTGACCGCCGGCAGTTCCATCCCCCTGGCGCCGATCCTCATGGCATATCACCGTCAGGCTTCCCTCTCGTGGATTGAAGGGTTGATGGCCAACCCGGCCGTGCCCACCGACCTTGTCGTTCTCGGATATGGCGATCCGGCGGTCATTCAGCACGATCTGGACTGGCTCTGGAGCAAGGGCTGGGACCCCGCCCGTCTCATGATGGGACAAACCCTGTTGCCCTCGGCCGCACCAACCTACGGAGACGCGGAGGCGCGCCTTCGGTCGGCACGCGCAGCGGGCATCACACGCTTTACCTTCTACAACTTCGGGTTATTGAGCCGGGTGCGCTGGGATTGGCTTCGACGCCTTTCCCGATTGGCTTGGACAGTCTAGTTTGCCGGTCCAACGGTGGGGGTGAAGTGGCCGTTCCAGCCAAAGCCGCTAATCAGAACTACCACCGCGTCAACCGTATGGTGGGGTCCTTGAACGTACCCCACCATTTCCTCTTGTTCGGGACTCGCAGCGGTCCACAACTGCTTGGACAGCAACCGGACCAGGGACGCTTCGGACGGGTTGTGGTAAATCTGGACCAGCGTACGTCCCAGTCCGTCAGGGGTCAGGTAATTTTGAAGACCGGCGCCAGTGAAGTCGGGGACGTCGGCTGGTGGCGGCGCCCATGCCCGCAGATCGGCCCCCAGCGCAGAACCTAAGCCGCGTTCCAACTGGCTGCTGGGAGCCGTGGAGGAAAGCCGGAGGCTTTGGTTCACCACATGGGCGACAGGAGTGCCGGGGAGGCTTCCTACCACCGAGCCGCCGGGGGCTCGCTGCAGCGCTGTCGGCACTCCCGACACCGCGACATTGTCTTGGTTCAGGGCGTCCTCAAAAACCGTGGCGGCGTAGAGCCCGGGGTCGGGTGGGGCAATCTTTACGGATGTCCGATAGCCTTCTGGCACTGATCCGGACACCACAAAGGTATTCGATTGGAACTCAAGACGCACCGATACGGTGGGACTCCCGGAGGACACCGTTTTTGTGTCATTTTGAATGGCGATGGGGACGTCACCCGGTGTGAGGCTGATGTTGGCTGGCGAACCGGAGTTACCGGCGGTGATGGAGAGGGTGGCTTGATCCCGGTTGACCATCAACGGGGCGGACGGCGGTGCCCATCCCTTGCCGAAGTCGTTCCAAGGCATGGAATAGGGCCAGCGGCTTTGATGGAACCCGCTTCGCGAATTGACGTACTCTACTGAACCGCTGACCGATTGAATGCCTCGGCCAGCGACCTGGGCCGCCAGTGACTGCACGTCCCGGGTGGTTAAATCGGCGTTTTGGCTGTCGATCACAAGAGAACCATTCAATATTCCACCGGTCACCGGTCCTGTAGCCAGGACCTTCACGCCCGGCAAAGCCTGAGGCAGGTTCTGCAGGGCGGCAGCGTCAAGCGTGACCCGCGGCGCGAGTCCCGCTCGGACCAGCACATCCCCGTTTCGTTGATAGATAATCTGCCCTGTGGACGCGTCCATCACGGAAATGCCGACGTTGAGGTTAGGGCTCAACGGGACGCCGGCGAGCGCCTCATGCACGGCTGTCGGCATGGTTCCACTGCTGATGGCCCCGCGTGGACTGAAATTGGGCAATGGCACATTGGGCCAATCGGCTACTGCCGACACCATTTGGTCCACCGGCGAGTTGTGCTTGGCATTGGCAGCGGTGGGGGTTCCATCGTCCAGAATTGCAAAGGCGATGAGTTGGCCATTTTGGGTTTGCACATATCCAGCCAAATTCCATTGATTGTCCAGGTTTCCGGTCTTCACCCAAACCGCAGTTCCCGGCGGCAGGGCATAGCTCCACGCCGGCGGGCAGAGAAATCCGCAGGCGTTGGGGTTGTCCAATTGGATCAACGAGTTGCGAAATGTTGGGAACCAAGACTGGTGGGCGGCATAGGTCAATAGATTGACCACGTCTTCCGCGCTCATCTGGTCTAGGGGAGACAGTCCAGAACCGTCGACTTGGGTGCGTCTTGGCGAAACGCCGGCTGAATTGGCGAAAGCCCCCATTATAGCGGCAGAACTGTTTAAGGATCCTGTACCGATGGCCCGGTACAGGTTTTCTGCCATTTGGTTGATGGAGAACTGGTTCTGGAACCGCAGTTCGTATGCCAAGGAAGGCGAGATGTGCGTGGCGATGCTAATGGCCTGCCCAGGCGCGCTTGCCGCTGCTCCCGGTGAAGTGCTGAATCGCACGCCGTCATGGCTCAGCGCGATTTGAAAGAGCGATGCGGCAAACAAGGCTGGGTTGCCGGCGGAGATCACCCACGGCCCAGCGCTGCTTTGGGCGGCCACGCTGCCCGTGACCACCAACTGATTGGTTCCTAAACGACGCGTCACACGGATTGTGTTGGCGCCGCCGGGACCGCCGGTGGTGGCCTGATTCACAATCGTAAAATAGCCCGGGTCCTGGATCGGACCGTTGAATTTCAGGGAGACTGTGGGCGATTGGCCTGGCGTGGTGGCACCGGCTACCCATACCCCGACCTCGCTGCGTTCCGCCATGAGGGCGGAGGTGGCCGCGCCAAAGTTGTCCGAGATCCAGCCCTGGGGCCATCCCAATCCGTAGCTGGGAGGAGCATAGGCGGGACTGACGCCAATCACTTGCGTGGCCTCGGGGATTTTTTTTGCAACCGTCTCCGCCAAGAGCTCCAAGTCGTTGCGGCCGTTCGCCTCCAACCACGGATCGCCGCCGCCCACCAAATAGATGGGGCCGGGTTTGCCGGCCAATACCGATGGGGGGACTAGGACGCGGGTGGCATAGGTGAATTGAGGACCCAACGTGGCCAGTGCCGCCGCCGAGGTAAAAAGCTTGGTGACCGAGCCCGGGGTCAGCCGCACGGTCGGATTGATGGCAGCCAGCAGTTGATGGGCTGTGATGTCATAGGCATAGGCCGAGATGCTGGAGTGCACCAGTTGGGGTGCGTTGGTCCACCGCTGCCAGGCTTGCTCCAGCGGCGTCGTAGGCGGAGCCAGCGTCAGGGCCGCTTCTTTCGGCGAAGGCGCAACAGCTGGGGCGTGAACTTCCCGTGCTTGCGCGGCAGCAGCCTGGGGCCGAACGTCAGAAAGGGGCCCGGCATGGGCTTGGGGAAGAATGACTCCAGCCACGGCAATCATAGCGATTGCCAATGAGCGCAACGACGCACGCGCCATTCTAGCCCTCCTCGCTCCCGGTCTCTTGCCAGTCTACAGAGGAAACGCCGAGGGGGACGCGAAGGTCACAGATCCCCCCGGGGGGATGGTGAGGCCCGAAGGATCTGGTCAATGGCTTTCAGTTCCTCGGTGTTAAAGGAAGGATGTTTCAGGGCATCGAGATTCCCATCCAATTGGCTGACTCGGCTGGCACCAATGATGGCGGAGGTGACCCGGGGGTCGCGCAATACCCAAGAAAGCGCCATTTGAGCCAATTGTAGCAGCCAG
>JAKADO010000083.1 GCA_021820485.1 Bacillota bacterium | reverse complement strand
GAGGACCCGGTTCCCGAAGAGGGCCGGTCATGACGCGGGAGGATGTGAGGGAACTGCTGCCCCGTGAAGTGCGCCATTATATCGGCGGTCGGTTTGTGCCTTCACACACGGGAGAGGTCTTTTTGGGACCTCGACCCGCATGACAATCAACCCTTGACATGGATTGCACGCGGGGGAGGGAAGGAAGTTCACGAAGCGGCCATCGCAGCGAGGAGCGCGTTTGAGCAGTACTGGCGGAGAACGGCGGATCAAGGGCGATCCCATGCCCTCAGCCGCATCGCGGACACGTTGATGGCGCATGAAGAAGAACTGGCGGGTTTAGAGACTCTCGATACGGGGTTGACCCGCACGCGGTGCCGTATGGACTGGCCGCCTATGCGTGGACGCGCGATGGAGCGCGGGACCAGCGGGTGGCGGAATCCATCGACGCCGGAATGGCGTGGATTAACTCGCAAAACGTCCGTGCTCTCCGCACGCCCTTCGGGTGCATGAAGCAGAGCGGCATCGGACGGGAAGGAGGCCACTTCAGCTTCGACTTCTACACCGAATGGAAAACCTTCCGTCAGTTGCGCGGAACGCATGCCATTCCTGCGGTGAGAAAAAATTCGGGCGCGCCATGGCGGCAAGCAAGATCTCTGAATATGGCGTTCGACAACCCCGGCAAGCGTCAGGCTAGGCCGTGTGGCGCGAGCTTTTTCCAGGTCGCGTGCCGCGGCATCACGGGCGTGGAGAATTCGGGACGTCTGGGACGAGGGAGAGCAACTCCGCGATTCCGGCATGTGTTGGCTCTCTCGCATGGGGCGACACGGGACGCTGCGCCAAAAAGTTCCCGCTCCCCCTCATCTGCACCCAAGCGCGCACACCCTGAAACTTTTTGGCAAGGCTTCGGGAGGACGTTTCTGGCGTGCTGACAGTCGGAGAGGTCCCGGAATTTCACAAAAATCAATGAGAACCACAGGTTTCACACAAAAAAACTGAGGTAGGAGGAGTAGATGTGGGAATTCGCACTGGGGCGCAATATCTGGAGGGTTTGAACCGGCAGGAGCGGGACCTATGGATTGCGGGAGAGAGGGTGCAAGGGAGGATTACGGACCATCCGGCTTTCCGCAATATCGTCCGATCGGTCGCACACCTCTATGACATGCAGCATCAATCGGACTTGATGGCCCAAATGACCTACCGGTCACCCTCGACTGGGGATGTGGTAGGTCTTTCGTTCATGCAGCCGCATACGCGCGACGATTTGGCGAAGCGACGCGCTATGATGATGCAATGGGCGCGATACTCACACGGTATGATGGGGCGGTCGCCTGATTATCTAAACTCGGAGCTGATGGCGATCGCGAGCGCTCATCAGTTTTTCGGACAACACGATCCGCGGTTCGGCGAGAATATGCAACGATATTACGAATATGTGCGGGAAAACGACCTATGTCTCACGCATACCCTCATTCTGCCGCAAAGCAACCGCTCCCTTTCCGCCGCACGGCAAGCCGACCCCTTTCTGGCTGCTCGGGTGGTCGAAAAGCGCTCGGATGGAGTGGTCATTCGGGGCGCGCGGATGTTGGCCACGCTGCCATTGGCTGATGAGATTCTGGTCTTTCCCTCGACCGTCATCCGCAACACGGAGGAAGACCGGCCATACGCGTTCGCGTTCGCGCTGCCCCTCTCAACCCCCGGTCTTAGGCTCATCTGTCGGGAGAGCTTTGACTACGGGCGCTCGCACTTTGATCATCCCCTCGGGTCGCGGTTCGAGGAGATGGATGCGGTGGTCGTCTTTGACGATGTGGTGGTCCCTTGGGATCGCATCTTTGTCTTGGAGGATGGCACAGCATGCAACCAACTTTATCAGGAGACAGATGCCACCGTCCACATGACCCATCAGGTGATCTGCAAGAACATTGCCAAGACGGAGTTCATTCTGGGGATTGCCGGACTCATCGTCGACACCATCGGCATTGAGCAGTTTCAACACGTGCAGGAGAAAATGGCGGAGATTATCATCGCCTTGGAGACCATGAAGGCGTTCGTCATGGCCAGCGAGGCCCAGGCCTCATTGAACCGTTACGGCGTCATGACGCCGGCCTGGACCCCGCTTAATATGGCTCGCAATACCTTTCCCAAAATGTATCCCCGGTTGGTGGAAATCATCCAGCAACTCTCCGCCAGCGGCCTCATGGCCATCCCTAGCGAAAGCGACTTCAAAAGTCCCATTCGCGAGGACATCGATCGCTACTTTCAGGCTCGCAATACAGACGCGCTGGATCGCACCAAACTGTTCCGTCTAGCGTGGGATGCGGCGATTTCCGCCTTCGGTTCGCGTCAGGTGCTATATGAGCGATTTTTCTTTGGGGATCCGGTGCGCATGGCGGGCGCGCTGTACATGAGCTACGACAAAAACCCGGCCAAAGAGCAAGTGCGCCAATTTCTCGCACAAACCCCCGACCCGATTTGGCCCGAGGAGGCGATTTCATGAGCTTCGACATTGTGCGTACCAGTCATGTCGAATACTTTGTCACCGACCTAAACCGAGCGCGCGAATTCTACGTCGATACCTTGGGGTTTGTCCTGACCCATGCGGACGCGGAGCATTTATATCTGCGAGGACTCGAAGACCGCGTGCATCACTGCCTGGTTCTTGCGTTGGCGGACCACTCAGGGGTGTCCCATGTGGGATATCGGGTCAGAAGGCCGGAAGACTTGTCGGAATTGGCCACATTCGCGAACTCGTTGGGGATTGCGGTTGAGCGTGTCCCGATCGGCACTGAAACAGGCGTGGGGGAGGCGATCCGGCTCACAGACCCATTTGGGTTTCCAATAGAGTTCTTTTATGCCATTGAACGCGTTCCCTGGATGCTGCAATCCTTCGATGCCTATCAGGGCGCAGCGGTTATGCGGCTTGACCACGTGAATTATTTGACGTCCCGTATTGGCGAATGCGCCAAATGGTACCAGGAAAAGCTCCATTTCCAACTGAGCGAATATACTGTCAGTGTGGAGCAAGGGCTTGATCGCCTATGGGGAGCATGGCTGCGCCGCAAACAGACATCCCACGACCTGGCGATTTCCAACGGAACTGGTCCTCGACTGCATCACGCATCGTTCATTACCGAGTCTCAGGGGAGTCTCTTGCGCATTGCTGACATTCTGGCCGCCAAACGCGCGGTGTCACACATCGAGCGGGGGCCAGGCCGCCATGGCACGACCAATGCCTTCTTTCTCTACCTTCGCGATCCGGATGGGAACCGCATCGAACTGTTTACTGGCGACTACCTTTTGGCAGAGCCTGATTGGGAACCCATTCGCTGGGATCTGAATGATCCGCAACGGGCCACGTTTTGGGGAGCGGAGGCGCCCAGCCGGTGGTTCAATGAGGCTATGACCGTATACGATTGGGAGACTCGGCAACCGGTCAAGACCCATGTCCCGAGCCTTCCAGACCGGCCGGACAGGGTCGACTAGACCGCCGGACAGGGTTCCGCCGCGGTTCCAGAAGAGGGGGTGACGCGGCTATGTCGGAAGAGGGGTCCGCAACGCGCCGATTCCGCGACGTCTGCGGACGGTTTGCGACTGGTGTGACGGTGGTCCTGACGGAAACTGAGGATGGGGTGCAGGGGATGACCGCCAACGCCTTCATGTCGGTATCGCTCGACCCTTTGCTGATAGCGCTCGGTGTGCGGCGGCACGGAAAGGTGGCGTCGGTGTTGGCAAGGCCAGAAATGCCATTTACGATTAGCGTGCTGGCTCAGAACCAGCAATACCTGGCTGAGTTCTACAGCCGGCCGAGCCGGCTGCGGAGTGCGGATCCGCCAGGCATCGCCAGAACGTCGGATGGCCGCGCCATCATTGCTTCAGCGCAGGCATGGATTGCCTGTCAGACGGTACAAGTTGTGGAGGCAGGCGACCACCTTCTGCTAGTCGCGCGCGCCGCCCGCTATGACTGCGATGCGGAAAAGGAGCCGCTCATTTTCTATGCGGGTCGGTATTGGGAATACCTGGAGCGCGAGCAAGATCGCCTCTTGGAGTGGCTGTTGCTGGAGCGTTAGGAGGCGGGAGCCGAGAACGGTGTTGGCCACGCCCCGGCCGCAATCGATAGAAGGATGAGCAGCACGCCGACCCATTCGTTGAGGCCGATGGATTCGTGCAGCCACCAATGGGACAACCCGACCGCCACCGGGAGTTCGAACGAGGCGAGGATGGCCGTACGGGCATCACCCAACCGAGGAGCGCTGAGGTAGGTCAAGCTCATCGGTAGCGCTAGCCCGACCAGACCCATGATGCTTCCATAGAAGAGCCCCGGACCATCTGCCTGGGGGACCCCAATGGCCCAGGGACGATAGGCGAGAGCGGCCACCACCGATCCGGCGGCTGTGCTGACAAGGGATCGGCCCCACAGGGAAAGCCCCTCCGGCACGCGTGCCTGCCAGAAAAGCGTCGCGGCATAGCTAAGGGCTGCCGCCAGACCCAGCGCCATGCCCTTCCAGCTTGTGACGTGAAAGGACGTTAGGCCGCCCGCAATTGCGGTGCCCAGCAGCACGCCGAAGATGGCCCCCCATTGCCTTTTCGTGGGCGGAGTGCGGTGGACAACCCAGGCCATCACTGGCAACATCCAGGCAAATTGAAAGAGGAGCACGACGGCGTCGGAAGCCGGCAGAAAGCGGAGCGCTTGATAGTAGGTGACGGCGGTGGCCGCGGCCGACGCGCCAACCAGGATGAGACGCGGCCATTCGTGCCGCACGGGAATGGGTTGGGAACGTCTAGAAATTAGCGCTGCCGCGCCGAACACCAATAGCGGCGCCGGATATTGGTATGTGGTGAACAAGCGCACCGGGACTCCCGACGCCACTGCCGCCTTGGCGAGCGGCGTCACCAGCCCATAGGAGGCGGCAGCCCACAGCATCATGGCCATGCTGCTCCACCGTGTGCGCATTGAGGATCCTCCTTTTGTTCGTGCGAGAGTTATTGTAGCATGGCGTTGGAACAGAGAGGCCTGGGAGTCCTGGTTCTAGGGAGGCAACGCGTGTGAAGGTTGGAGTCATATATGGGAGTTCTCGGCGCGGCGGCAACTCGGAGCTCTTGGCGGAGGAGGTTGTGCGCGGCATCGTGTGCCAGCGCGTCTTTTTGAATGACGGCATTGATCCCATCATGGACAAGCGGCATGCATCGGAATCCTTTGGACCGCTTGAAATGTCCTATGCGCAGAAACTTCAGGATCTCATCGACCTGCCGATATGGATCTTCGCCAGCCCGGTCTACTGGTACGGATTTTCGGCGCAAATGAAAGCTTTCATCGATCGCTGGTCGCAGGTTATGCGGCTTCCGGAGTGGGCGTTTCAAGAGCGAATGGCGGCCAAGAAGGCGTATCTGGTGTTGGCTGGAGGCGACAATCCACAACTGAAGGCTATGGGGTTGGTGACCCAGTTTTACTGGACTTGTGACTTCATGGGGATGGATTTCCAAGGCTATGTCATCGGCGAAGGCAACACGCCGGGCGACGTATTGCGGGATCAAGCGGCGCTCGAGCGTGCCCGGCAGATCAACGCAGCGATACGGCATATTGTGGGATAACCTTTCCGAGATTTGACATCCCCTCGAAAATCTGCCAACCGCGGTCTGGGACGCGGCGCGGTTCACCCTACTTGTCGACACCGTTCGTGAAATTCATCGACGGCATCTGACATTTTCCGGTTGGTTCTTTACCATAACCAGGCCTAATTGTCACAGGTTGACAACCGGGGGACCCGTTCGTGGGGTGAATCACACCTGTAGGGCCTACCTCTCCTTGCCCGAACCCGTCAGCTAACTCCGGAGGCAGTAAATTTCCGAGAGGGGTTCAACGATGCACATATCGATGAAAAGCGCCGCGTGGATGGGAGCGCTGGCTCTTGTAGCGCCCGCCCTGGTAGGCGGCGCCAGTCAGGCCGCCACAGTAACGACGGCTAGTCTAACGGCGCAGCATCCGGCCATGCGGCAAGTGCTTCAATATGGGTCGCAGGGCCACTGGGTCATGACGCTCCAAGCGGACTTAGCGCTGTTGGGGTATACGCAGGTTGGTCCGATGGATGGCATGTTCGGTCCCAAAACAGAAGGCGCCCTCAAAGCGTTTCAACAGCGCCATGGGTTCACGGCAACGGGCGTGACCTCGCCAGCAGTTTGGCAGGACATCCTGTCCGGATTCGGTTTGATGCCGCCTTATCAGGGAACTGCACCTGTCGCCATCACAACGCACTCGGCGGATGCAATGGCCAGCTTGATGGCGCAGCATCCGGCCATGCGGCAAGTGCTCCAATACGGGTCGCAGGGCCACTGGGTCATGACGCTTCAGGCGGACTTAGCGCTGTTGGGCTACTCGCAGGTCGGTCCGATGGATGGCATATTCGGCGCCAAGACGGTAGTCGCCCTCAAAGCGTTTCAACAGCGCCATGGGTTCACGGCAACGGGTGTGACCTCGCCAGCAGTTTGGCAGGACATCCTGTCCGGCTTCGGTCTGGTGCCCCCTTATCAGGGGTCCGATCCGATTGCCACAACCACGGCGGGGAACAGTGGTCCCGCAACGACGCAGACAACGACGACGGGCAGCATCACACCGACAACCACCACCACGAGTACCGCACCGTCGGTTCCGGCCGGGCCGGTTTTGCCGGCTAAGTTTCCCACGGGCGGCCCAGCGGTGGAGGAGCCATCTCTCCCCAGTGCGTCGGCTGGGGTGCGGGGTCAGTTTACCCCGTCAACCAAGACGATTGACGGTCGACCAGTGTTGAAGGCTTACCATATGGTGGCCACGGCCTACGGTCCGAGTTTGGCGGACAACTACCCATATGGTCCCGTGGATGCGTTTGGCCAACCGTTGGAAGATGGCATGGTGGCAGTCGATCCCAGCGTCATTCCGCTGCATTCGGTGGTTTACGTCACCGGATATCAAGACAACTATCTGCCAAGCGGCGGATTTTTGGGGCAAGCCATGGACACCGGCGGCGCCATCAAAGGCGACCGGGTCGATATCTTCATCAATGCCAGTCCGACTGTTGTGGGCGACTTTGGAGTTCAGCAGGTCACCATATACGTGTTGGGTCAATAGGCCGTTCCGGACCTGCACACGCGCTGCAATTTTCTTAGGCAGCGCGTGTGTTTTTGTCGTACAATATTCGCGAAAAGGGAGCGAGCCAGGAGGTTTTATCTTATGTATTCACCATTGGCTAACCGTTTGGATTTGCTGGTTCAACGCTATCGCGAGGCTATTGTCACCAAGCGTCTTCAACCCGGCGCCGAGTTGATTGCCGCTGAGGAGGCCAAGGCACTGAATGTGCCCACCCGATTGGTTCAATCCGCGTTTCGTAATTTGGGGACTTTGGGCTTGGTGGAACTGGAATCCGGTGGCCGTGCCAAGATTAAAGCCAACAATATCCAGTCCTTGCAATCACTGGAATACGGACTGACGCGGCGCCGCGGCTAATGATGACGCCGGAGGAGTTTCGCCAGCAATTTTCGATTTTTCCAGATACCGCGTATTGTGCCTCGTGCAGCCAAGGCGCCCTGTCGTATCGGGTGCAATCGGCGATCGAGGCTTTTCTTCAGGGGTGGTCTCAGGAAGGGGCGCAATGGGATCGCTGGATGGAGGCGGTGGAGCGGGCACGAAGCCTATTTGCTCGCTTAATCCACGCGTCGCCGGATGATATTGCCGTCGTCGGTTCGGCTTCGGAGGCAGCCTATCAGGTGATTTCGTCGTTGCCGGACCGGGGGCGTGGGGAGGTCGTAAGCAGTCGGCTGGAATTTCCGTCGATTGCCCAGGTCTGGCTGAACAACGCTTCGGGGTCCGTGCATTTCGCCGATGAAAACGGCTTGGAGGTCCGTGCAGAGCAGTACGCGCGTTGCCTCTCCGAGAAGACAGGACTGGTGTCGGTGCCTTTGGTCAGCTATAAGAACGGTTTTCGGCCCCCAGTGCAAGAGATCGTGGATATGGCCCACCAATGGGATTCGCCGGTGGTGGTGGATGCCTATCAGGGCATCGGAGTTGTTCCGGTAGATGTTCGGGCCTTAGATTGCGACTTTCTGGTGGCGGGAAGCCTCAAATACCTCCTCGGCACGGGGGGGGTGGCGTTTTTATACGTCAGCCCGCGTTGGCGAGAACGCATGAGGCCACGTCTTACCGGATGGTTTGGACGCACCAATCCGTTTGCGTTCAATCCCGAGCTCGTCGACTTTCACGCGAGTGCGCGGCGTTTTGAAGCCGGAACGCCTGCGGTGATGGCGGCGACTGCAGCGGTATCCGCGTTGGAACTGATTAACGAACTCGATGCCGAGGCCGTGGTTAGACATGTGCAGGGCTTGGTGAATCGGTTGCGGGATGCGCTGGAAGCGCGGAAAATGCGCACGTTGGGTGGCCAGGCGGTCGGTTCGTGGGGGCCAATGCTGGCGATCGCGGTGGATGACGTGATGGATTTCGACCGGCATCTGCGCAGTCACGGCATTGTCGCAAGCCCTCGCGGCTCCGCCGTTCGCCTAAGTTTTCACTATTACAACGCTGCGTCCGATATCGCTCGGATTGAACGTGCTCTGGATGAATGGGTTAACCGCCCACCCACCATCTAAGAAATTGCGGACGCCGCGGCAGGAGAAGTGCGGGCGCGTCGCGAATCTGTTCCGGAATCTTCTCACATTAAGGGGGTCCCGCCATGTTCGTAGAGTCTCTTGCTTACCGCGGTGCGCGCGTTGAAGCGTCCCTGCCGTTGACGGAAGTGCTGGCGCAACTCAAGGAGCATCCAGCACTCATGGTTACGGAAGGTTCGACTATTGTAGGCGGCGTTTCGCGCGGCGAACTGTTCCGCCTATTCGCCGACTACTGGCTCAATGATGGATCGCCGTCGCGGGATATCCTGCCTAATCCCGTCAAGCAATATGCGCGCGAAGTCCCTGTGGTGTCCCACGGCACGCCGGTTGAGGAAGCGATTGACTTATTGGTGGCGGGCGCCCCGCTCGTGATTGTCAAAGATCGGCGCAATCAACCGTACGGTCTGATTTCCTGGGTGGAAGTCAACCAGTACTTGCGTGAGATTACGGGCATCAACGATCAGGATTCGGTGCGCTTCTCGCTGGCCCTCTTGGACATCCCGGGTCAATTGGCGCGGGTGGCGGAAGTGGTGGGAAGAGCCGGAGCCAACATTACCGCGCTGACCGTGTCGGATCCGAAGGTGCTGAATTGGGTGCACGTGGTCCTGCGCGTGGACCGGTCCCATGCCGAGATCGCCCGTATGGCGCTGCACAGGGCGGGGATCGACATTATCGGGGAGAATGGACCGCGCGGCTAGGTGCGATAGCACAAAAGCCCTCCGAAAGGAGGGCTTTTGCATGGGGGGATTAGGACTCGAGAGCTTGGCGCAGGTCTTCCCACAGATCCTCGGGGTGCTCTAGACCCACGGAGAGACGAATGAGATCCCCGGCTGCCCCCGCCAGTTCCTGTTCTTCAGGACTTAATTGCTGGTGGGTGGTGGATGCCGGGTGAATGGCCATGGAGCGGACATCTCCCACATTGGCGACAATGAGCCACAGATTGAGTCGGTCCATGACCTTGAGAGCTTGAGCGTGGCCGCCTTTGACGCCGAAATTCAGCATCGCCCCATAGAGCCCATCGCTAAGGTAGCGGTGAGCATTGCGATAGGCTGGATCGTCCGGGAGTCCAGGGTAGTTGACCCAGCTCACCGCGGGATGCTGGCTGAGTCGTTCGGCCAAGAGAAGAGCGGTTTCCGATTGCTGTCGGATGCGGATCGGCAGGGTCTCCAGTCCCTGAAGAATGTGGAACGCATTGGTTGGAGAGAGCGCCGCTCCCGTGTCCCGCAAAATTTTCACTCGAAGTCGGGTAATAAACGCGGCTTCCCCAAGGTTGGCGAACACTAACCCGTGATAACTGCTGTCCGGTTTGGTGTAGTAGCCAAATCGGTCGGTGTTGTAGTTGAAACGGCCGGCGTCTACCACAATGCCGCCTAAGGCATTCCCATGCCCCCCGATCCATTTGGTCAGGGAATGCACTACGATGTCGGCGCCATGGTCAATGGGTCTCTCCAAGTATGGGGTGGAGAAGGTGTTGTCGACAATTAGGGGCACGCCGTTCCGGTGGGCTAGATCGGCCCATGCCTTAAGGTCTGAGATATTAAGCCGCGGATTGCCGATAGATTCAATAAAGACGGCACGGGTCTTGTCGTTAAAAGCCTGATCGCCCTGCGCCAGATCGTCGTCGGAAAGAAGGCGCACGGTGATGCCGTAATCTTGCAGCGTCGAGGTAAAGAGAGTCCAAGTTCCGCCGTACAACGAGGTCGACGCGACAATCTCATCCCCAGACCGGGCTAGATTCAAGATGGCGCCAGTGATGGCTGCCATGCCGCTGCTGAATGCGACCGCCCCCAACCCGCCCTCCAATAGACTGATGCGTTTTTCCAGCACGTCGGTGGTGGGGTTCATGATGCGCGTGTAGATGTTTCCGGGTTCCTCTAGATTGAACAGGCGTGCGGCATGGCCGGTATCGGCAAATTGATAGCCCACGGTTTGATAAATGGGCACTGAAATGGAGCGGGTTAATGAGTCTCCTTCGTACCCGCCGCGAACCGCCAGGGTCTCGGGGCGCCAACGAATCTGGTCTGACATTCGTATTCCTCCTTAAAATAATGCACAGTGTGCGTTGCAGACTGAGAAAGGAGGAAGGACGGCGGCAATAAAAATAACCGACCCCTTAGGCCGGCGCAAAAATAGGTTGGTCCGGCCTCTCATTTCTCAGCACATGCTGCAGGATTTGGCACCGTCATGCGCGTAACGCACCGGTTGCCGTGGCATCATTGGGCCAGTCCCTCCGCCACTCTCCATAAGAGGTGATGCTATTACATCACACATCGATGGCAATTGCAACAAGAACTTTCCGAATGGTCTCATTGCGGCGGTGGGACAAGAGTGTGATACCATCGGGTCAGGCCGCCATGGGAAATTTTGCTCTCGGACTGGGAGAGCCGCTTGGGCGGACAAGACATGCGGGTTTGAGGGTGGAGAACATGGAAAATGCGCTGGTCATTGGCGGTACGGGAATGTTGCGCGGTGTCGTTCTGAAGCTCCTGGAGGATTCCTGCCAGGTGTTTGTCATTGCGCGTCATCGCGACGCGCTGCATGCGCTTCAGGAGGAGGCAGGTGCCGCTGTCGAGCGTTTAACTGTCATGGCGATGGACTATCACGATTTAGAGCGGTTGGGGCGGTGGATTGCCCACATTCAACTCATGCACGGCCCTCTGGATCGCGTCATCGCCTGGGTGCATGACGATGCGGCCGCCGTCCTGCGCGTGGTCGATCACGAGGTCTATCTTTACCGTCGTAGTCCCTGGAACCTGTTCCATGTGGTAGGTAGCCGGGCCGCCGTGGATCCGCCCCAACTGCCCACGTTGTCAGAGAACTGCCGCTACCATCAGGTCATTCTGGGTTTCATTCAGGAATCGGGAAGCTCGCGTTGGCTTACCCATCAAGAGATTGTGTCGGGTGTCTACGATGCGGTGAAACATCCAGCCGACTTTACTGTGGTGGGAACTGTAGAGCCTTATGAAAATCGCCCCTAAAGGGGGAGCGGAGGGATGTCGGTGAAGCGAGAAGAAGCCCATGCACGGGTGTCTGCGGCCATTCGGGATATGGCCGATTCGATTGTGGAAATTAGCCGGGACATTCATCAGCACCCGGAACTCTCGCTGCGCGAGGAGCGGGCGAGCAGCCTTCTCTCGGGGTTTCTGCGCGGCCACGGATTTCAGGTGGACCAAGGCGTAGCGGGCCTTCCGACGGCCTTTCAGGGAGCAGTGGGGAAGGGGGGCCCTGTCATTGCCTATCTTTTGGAGTATGATGCGCTCCCGGCGATCGGACATGCCTGCGGACATAATTTGATTGCGGCCGGCGGACTGGCGGCGGGCGTTGCGCTCGCTTCGCTGGGAGAACACCTGCCGGGCACTGTGCGAGTCGTGGGAACCCCGGGCGAAGAAAAGGATGGTGGCAAGATTGTTCTGCTGGATGCCGGTGTGTTTGACGATGTAGACGCCGCCCTGATGTTTCATCCCGGAGCCAGTACGGTCATGTGGCGCCACGCCACGGCTGTGGTGGAATTGACGGTACAGTTTCACGGGGTCGCCGCACATGCCGCAGGCAGTCCGCAGCAGGGCCGGAATGCATTGGCGGCCGTGATCCAGTTCTTTGTCGCCGTGGATGGGCTCCGCCAACACATTGCCGAAACATCGCGGATGCACGGCATCATCACGCATGGAGGGGCGGCCGCCAATGTGATTCCCGACTTTACCGAAGCTGAAATGATGGTGAGGGCGGTTACGGGGGAGGAGACAGAAGCTCTGTTGGCACGGGTTCGGGCGTGTGCCGAAGCGGCTGCCTTGGCGACGGGATGCACTGTCAGCTTTTCGGAGGGTCCCCTCTATCGGGAGCGAAAAAACAATCATACCATGGCGACTCGGGTGGGAGAATATCTGATGGGGTTAGGCCGCCAACCGGAGGAACCGGTGTTGAAGGGCGGAACTGGGTCGTCGGATATCGGCAACGTCAGTTTGCGCATCCCCGCCATTCACCCGTATTTGGGGATTGCCCCGAAAGGCACACCTGGGCATTCCACCCAGATGCGCGACCATGCGGGGTCCGATGCGGCCCAAGCCGCCATGCTCGACATGGCCGAGGCATTGGCGCGGACGGGCGTAGACCTTCTCTTTGACTCGGAATTTCTGCGAGACGTTCAGGCGGAATTTCAACGCAGCGGCCCCGACTTTCCAATGTAGGATGCTGTCTTGATGTGAGGGGATGTAGGAGTGCAGTCGTACTGGGAAGCCACCCGCAACGCGGATGTGGTGTCGGAACCGTTGGCGCAGTCGATGTCTGCCGATGTGGCGGTGGTCGGGGCCGGATTTACCGGCCTTGCCACCGCTTATTTCTTAGCCCGTCGCGGCGTGTCTGTGGTTGTTGTGGAGGCGGAAAGGCTCGGATATGGCGCGAGCGGGCGCAATGGCGGGCAGGTGCTGTCAGGCTGGCCGGTGGAAATCGTCACCGTGGCAGAGCGGCATGGCAAGAGTGCAGCCGAAGCGCTTTGGTCGCTCTCGGAAGAGGCATTGGCCCGCGTGCAGGCGCTGGCGGGTGAGGAGCGGATTGACTGTGGATTGGAAGCTATCGGGCATTTGGAGGCGGCCGACAGCCGTTCACAGGTTGCGACACTGGAGCGGGAATTAGCCCAGATATCCCAGTGGGTCAAGCGTCCCGTAGCCTGGTGGGATGGGGCGATGATCGAGTCCCGGATTGGCACACGGGCGTATCGGGGTGGCTTGTTTGATCCCGGGTCGCTGGCGTTTCATCCGCTCAACTATGTCTTAGGACTTGCCGCGGCGGTCGGGCGGCTCGGGGGTCAAATCTATCAAGAGACCACGATAGAATCGATTGATGCCGTAGGGGAGAGGAGCTTTCGTCTGTCGACATCGGCCGGCCCTACGATTACGGCGTCCGCGGTGGTTTTGGCGACCAACGCCTACATCCCTGCCTTCGCCCATTGGCTAAGGTCGCGGATTCTCCCGGTCCACAGCGCCCAAATTGCCGTGTCTTTGGCCAATCCCAACGCTCTCCCGGAACGGATGCCGACCGTATCTGACACCAAGGCAGAACTAAACTACTATCGCCGCATCGGCGAACGGACGTTTCTTTTCGGGGGGCGTGCCTTGACCAGCGAACTGCGGGCGGAACGTTTCGATTCGCTGGCCCAACAACTGGTTCGTCTTTTTCCTCAACTGCAAGGAACGCGTGTAACGCATCAATGGGCCGGCCGCATTGCCCTGTCCTATGACTTTTTACCGCACATGACTCAAATGCCCGACGGCATCTGGGCGGTGGGGGGGTATACCGGCCACGGCGCGGCCCTTTCCACTGAAATGGGCTATCTTTTGTCCGAAGTGGTGACCGGCGGAAAGCCGGACGAACGACTTGAGGCTTTGTTGGCTCTCCCTTGGCGCCGATTTCCGCTGGGGCGGATTAGCCGGGCTCTCTTTCCGGTCGTGCTGCACGT
>JAKADO010000082.1 GCA_021820485.1 Bacillota bacterium | reverse complement strand
GGGGTGGACACATTAGCGCACGGGTTCGTGACCCACCCGCCCGGACGTCCACCCCGGCCACCCTCATCAACCCTCTAAAACACAAGAAGGTCAACCAGTTTCCTGGCGACCTGATAATACGATCCGGCCCGTTAATCCCCTAAGAATTGCTCTCATCGAATTCGTGACGTCGGCCAAATCAATCACAAAATCCGAATGCCCCTTCTCTTTAGGTTGACTCTGCACGTCGCCGCCGGATCCCTCGTTGAGGCAGAGTTTGTTGATAGTTCAACAGGTGACGGTGGAAGAGCCGAGCAGCGTAGTTCAGGAGCCCCCACCAGAAGACAAGCTGCCATAGCACGTCGAGAATCACCTGCCACGTGGGCATCCCCCCAAGCTGCAACAACGAAAACGCGACCAGCGGAGCCAAGAACGGTACGAAGGCGGCCACATGCAACACCGCAGCCAGCGTGCCGCCGGGATGGGCTAGGGATAAAACCGAGCCAAAATAGCCAAGCAACGCCAAAACCGACATCGGCATAACCGCCTGATTCAGTTCCGAGCTGCGTTGCGCACGCGAGGCCAGAGTCGCAAATGCCGTGCCGAACTCCAAGTAGCCGATAATCGCCCAGACCAAGAAGAACACCACAAAAGACGGGGAGAGCCCTAACGTAAGATGTTGATGGGATTTCACCGCCAAGGCGGTCAAGCCTGTCACGGCCCAGACCGAGAGTTGCAGGAAAGCCAAGGCGAAAAATCCGGCGAGTTTGCCGAACAAGAGCGGCTGCGGCCGCGTCCAAGCCATCAGCATTTCCGCGTGGCGGCTCTCCTTCTCCTCAACCACCGACATGCCGATGAAGACGCCGTACGTCATAATCAGAATCATCATGACCACGTTCAACGCGTACACTGCAATCGAGCGGACCACCAGCGCGGCTCCGGCGGACACCGGAACGACTTTCACCGCCGATTGCGCTTGTGCTCGCGCCACGTCAGCCAGAACCGAGGGTGGCAGCGCCCGGATCAAGGCCGTATGATCCAAATTGGCAATAATCCCACTCACCTGGGTATTGACCTGGCCATAAAAGAGCAGGCGCCCGCTGGATTCCCGAAAGAATCCCGTCAAGTGTTGCTGTCTCACATGATTCAGCGCCGAGGCCATGGTCGAGTATGGTTTGACCACCACCGTGACGCCTTGGGGAGCCGCCGCCTTAAGAAGAGCCTGGGGCACGTGGAGGCTTCCAACCGTGACACTCGGATGAATTCCCTTTTCGATCAAGGACGGCACCACTACCATGGCGACCATCAACACCATGCCCAGCACCAGTGCCGCCCAATATCCCGGCCGTGTGACGCGCTCCCGCCACTCCCGGCGAAATACAGCACGAATTTGTGCGCCTAATGCTGCCATCGGCTAGGCCCCCTCTCCCAAGAGCTCGCGAAAGACCTGTTCGAGACCGGTTTTCGGTGTTGCGGACAACAGCGTGTAGCCCTCAAGGCCGCGTGCATGAATGACCTCCGACAGCTGCTCGGCCGGCACCTCAATCTCCACATCGTCCCTATCCCGAGACAGCCTCAGCCGATATAGGGCCGGACGGCGCGGCCGCACGTATTCCTGGAATCGGCGTCTCGCCAAAATGTAGGTGCGATCCGCCAATAGTTCCAAATCATCCAGTCGATGGGTGGAAAGCAGCACTGTCACCCCTTCTGCTCGGAGTTCCTTCAGGACATCCAGCAATAAATCCTGGTTCAACGCGTCAAGTCCCGAGAAGGGCTCATCCCAAAGCATCAATTCGGGCGATGGCATTAGGGTCGCCGCTAATTGCACCTTCTGTTGATTGCCTTTCGACAACGATTCAATGCGGCGGCCACGATACGGATCCAGAAGGAACCGTCCAATCAGCGTATTCACACGATCCCGGCAAGCTTTCGGAGACAACCCGTTCAGTTCCCCGACGAACCCAAGATATTGCTCCAGCGTCAGTCGTCGATAGAGTCCGCGTTCTTCCGGCAGGTAGCCTAAATGGTGATATGTACGTTGAACCACCCCCCGATTCGGTTCGAGGATACCGGCAAGCAGCCGCATCGTCGTTGTTTTTCCGCTGCCGTTAAGTCCCAGCAATCCAACCACCTCACCGGTTCCGAGGGCAAGATCTGCGGATTCCAGCACGGGTCGGTTGTCATAGCTGAACGATACATCCGAAAGTTGCGCGAGAACGAACATCACCCCACTCCATTTGCTCTCACTCTACGAAGAGCCGGCAGGCTCTGCAAATCTATGCGTCAAAAAAAGCCCCCGGGCGGTCCGAGGGCTTTCGGCATCTTGTTACTTGAGATATTGATGGAAAAACTGGTTCACGTCGTCCCAGAGCTCGAAAGCCGCCTTTTCCCGATAGTGCGGACGATAGTCGGCGAAAAAGGCGTGTCCTGCATCATGATAGATTTTCAGTTGAAACTTCTTATGCTCTGCCTCCAGACGCTCCTTCAACGCGTCACCATCAGCAGGCGACGGATTTTGGTCTTCTTCGCCAATGACGATGAAGACCGGGCACTGAATCCCGTCCACCATGTCAATCACCGGTGTCGGACGGGACGCTGTCGTGGCCTGATCCGGAGTGGCCATGCGAACAAATCCCCCCCAGCAGTCCACCGCCGCGTCCAGTGCCGTGCTCTGAGTGGCCATGAGCAACGTTTGCCGTCCACCCGAGCAAAATCCGATGACCCCCACCTTGCCATTCGAGAATTCGCTTTGACGGAGGTAAGCCGCAGCTCCCTCGAGGTCTCGCACAACTTGGGCATCCTGAAGGCCAAACATTTTTTGAAAGACTTCATTGGTATCTTTCGGATCAGGGGTCCCCACCCTGGAGTATAGGTTGGGGGCAATGGCGACATACCCCTGGTTGGCAAAGCGGCGGGCGACGTCGTGAATATGTTCCACTGGGCCGAAGGCCTCATGGATCACAATCACTCCGGGATATTGCCCCTTTTCCTGAGGCCGTGCCACATACGCTTCAATGCTCGCGCCATCTACCGCATAGGTCACCGACTCTGTGACCAACCTGTTCAAATCTTGGACTGCTCCTGGTACTGCCATCGCGAATCCCCCCGCTCATTCGTGAAGCTCCATTGGCTTCTGGATGTTCAACCATCCTACATGCCATATCATACCGCGAGAGAGGAAGAGTATTCCAGTCCACCGCAGGCGCACATCGCGCCATGGGCTTTCTCCTTATGAAGGGACGGCAGCGGAGTCCGGGTCTTCCCCTTGTATAAGACCCCAGAGGTCCCCCAGGGATCTTGCAGGGTCACCAAACTGTCTCCAATGCGCCCCTGAATGAGTGCCGGGGCACGCAACCGGAGCTTCGCCGGGGTTACAATCGACAGCCAATCCCAATAGGCCTCGATGTTCGGCGCAAGGTAGGTCACTTCGTACACCCCTTTAAGCACGCGGCGAGCCCCAATGCGCAGCAATGAACTGATCCCTTCCCGATGCCTGGCGATACCGGGTGTAATGGCTCGGGTTGGTCCTGTAAAAGTCCTGATGGTATCCCTCTGCGGGATAGAACGGTTTCGCTGGCAAGATTTCAGTCACGATCGGCTTGTCGAAACGCCCGCTTCGCTCCAACTCGTCGCGACTCTCCTCCGCTTCGCGCCGTTGTTCCTCCGAGTGATAGTAAATGGCGGTTTGATAGGAAGAGCCTCGATCGAAGAACTGCCCCCCCGCGTCGGTCGGGTCAATCTGCTGCCAAAAGATATCCAGCAATTGGCGATAGCTGATGATTTGGGGATTGAAGACCACCTGTACCGCCTCGCGGTGACCTGTGGTATGCGAGCATACTTCCTCGTACGTCGGATTCTCGGTTTGCCCTCCCGTATACCCAGAAACCACGTGTAAGACTCCGTCATACGAATCGAAGGGATGAACCATGCACCAAAAGCATCCCCCAGCAAAGGTGGCTGTCTCTGTGGAGCCATGCTGGGATAATTCGCTCGTCATCTTGAGTCGCCTCCTCTCCGTATTATAGCCCCCCGTCATGAATCCCATAAAATAGCAGGAAACTCCCGACAACATGGAGAATCGACTCGAAAATACGTTATCGAAGGAGATTCATATGGCTCAATCCGCCAATTGGCGCTTGCCTGGCTATCCCCTGAATCGTTGGCTTTTCGGCCTCATGGGCCTCATGAAACCCGAGTCCCAAATGCCCGCCTCATTGGATCTCGCCGGGCTTGAAGGCCCCGCAGAGATCGCATGGGACACCTATCACGTACCGTCGATCAAAGCCGCATCCCTGCTGGACGCCATCCGGGTGCAAGGGTACGTACACGGGCGCATGCGCGGCTTTCAAATGGATTTTCTTCGCCGCATGCCTGCCGGAGAACTGGCCGAACTGCTCGGTCCAGAAGTCCTTCCCTATGACACATTCATGCGGCGCTTGAACCTCCGTCGATGGGCCGAGGCGGCCGTCGACAACCTCAATCCCGACGCTCAAGCCGTCCTGCAAGCCTACACTGACGGTGTCAATCAGGCTTGGCGCAACGGCGACAAAGCCCCTGAATACCGATTTCTCAAAGCGGAGCCTCGTCCCTGGATGCCGGTGGACACCAGCCTCCTTACCTACTTTCTATCGTGGGAGTTGAATGGCATTTGGGGATATAAATGGGCCTACGACCGATTTCACGACGATCCGGTCCTTTATGAGTGGCTCTTTGCCGCAATTGCCGGGTCTCCCAGCACCACAATCATCCCCGACACCGGCACGCCCGTGCCCTTTGGCGGTCTGGGGATTGGTTCCAACAATTGGGTGGTGAGCGGTGACCGCACTCAGGATGGAAAACCGCTCCTAGCCAATGATCCGCACTTGATGGCCCAGCTTCCCTCCATTTGGTTTCAAATCGCAATTGAAGGCGGCCCATTGAATGTTCAAGGCGTCTCCCTGCCCGGTGCGCCGGGCATCATCATTGGGCAAAACCCATCCATTGCCTGGGGCGTCACCAATGTTGACCCCGACTGCCAGGACCTATACCGCATACGCATGGAAAACGACACCCACTATCGACTGGACGACAGCCTGGAGACCCTGTCCGTGCGCGATGAGGTCTTGAAAGTGCGCGGTCAAGCGGACATTCATCTCATGTGCGAGGAAAGCCACGCCGGTCCGGTGATTCACCAAGAAGAGGATGGCTCCCGCATCGCCCTCGATTGGGTAGGTCTGCGGCCTTCCACCACCATCAATGCGCTCTTGGGGATCAACCAAGCCCATGATTGGGACACGTTCGTAGCCGCGTTAAGCGAATGGACAATTCCTGCACAGAACTTTGTCTATGCCGATCGCGAAGGCCATATTGGCTATGTGCTGGGGGGGCTCGTGCCAGACCGACGCCTGGACGCCGGGGCGGGCTGCCTTGATGGCAACTCACGACAGTCCCTCTCCCCGAAGACCGTGCCATGGGAGGAAATGCCGCGGGTGTTTGATCCGCCCAATGGATACATCGTGACCGCCAACAACGCCGTCATGGGCCAAGAGAAGCGCCGATTTCGCTCGCGGGACAGTCTCGGATACCGAGCGGCCCGCATCACCGAGCTGGTCGAGGCTACGGCAAGGCATACGCCGGATTCGTTCGCGGCGATTCAAAGCGACATCTATTCGGCCCCCCTGGCTACCTTGAGCCAACGGCTGCTGCAGGAGTCAGGCCTCCCCCCGGCATGGCGCGAAATCCTATCGGCATTTGACGGGCAAGCCAAGGACTCCAGTCCGGCCCCAACCCTGCTCTATCTCTGGGCGATGGCGGCCGTGCCGGACACCGTGCACGAGATGCTGTCCCAACCATTCTTCTTTGATGTCGCACCGGCAACCCCGGGTTCCCATCCCTTTCCGGAAAACTTCTGGGGATTGATGGGAGAGCGGTTGCTGCCGCTGCTATTGGCCCGTTATGATCGCCTCGACAAGGAGCGCGCCTTTCGTGAAGCTGAAGCAAAAGGGAGAGCCACGTGGGGCGGCGAACCTTCCACCTGGGCGTGGGGGCGTGCCCACCGCACCGAACTCTTTCACCCATTCATTCAGGTGAAAACCGTCCGACCAGTATTTGGCCGCCAAGCGCTTCCCACGTCGGGGGACTACTATACGCCGCGACAGGCGGCCTTCCCCGTCGATCCGGATCTCGCCTGGCCTCGCACTGTATCCTACTTGCCGAGCTATCGCCAAATCCTGAAGCCCGGCCACATGAGAGAAAGCCAGTTCATGCATCTCACCGGGCAGTCCGGCCACCCGTTGTCCGCACACTACGACGATCTGGTGGCCCCTTATCTGCGGGGCGAGACCTTTCCCTTCGGACAGCCAGTATTGATTACCCACATCGCTGTCCGTTCCTAGCATCCATTCCAAGGAGGGATACCATGGACTTGAAAAACCATCATGTCATTGTGACGGGGGCCGCTTCGGGACTCGGCGCCGCCACGGCGCACGCGTTTTCGGCGGCCGGTGCCCGCGTCACCCTATTCGACCGCGACGAAAGACAAGGTGCCGCCGTAGCGCGCGATATTGATGGCGCCTTCGTCTCCGTGGACGTTACCAGCGAGCCCGACGTGGAGAGGGCGGTGGCTGCGGCCCAACAGCAGTCGGGCTCCATTCACGCCCTCGTTCAGTGCGCCGGAATCGGTTGGGCGCGCAAGATCCTGGGCAAGCGGGGTCCGCACAGCTTGGAGGAATTTGAGCAGGTTTTGCGCATTAATCTATTGGGTACGTTCAACGTCGCGCGTTGGACGGCACACGCTATGCGTGACAATCCCGCCGAGCCCTCTGGAGAACGCGGCGTCATCATCAACACCACCTCAATAGCCGCTTACGAGGGTCAAATTGGCCAGGTTGCGTACGCCGCCTCCAAAGGCGGGGTGGCGTCCATGACACTGCCCTTGGCCCGTGAATTGGCTCAATATGGCATACGAGTGGCCGCCATCGCCCCCGGCATCTTTGCAACGCCGATGCTGGGAATCTTGCCCGAGACCACCAGTGACGCAAAAGCAGCCCAAATTCCCTTCCCCAGACGCCTCGGCCATCCGGAGGAATATGCGGCGCTCGCTCGCCACATCGTCGAAAACGCCATGATTAACGGCGCCGTCATCCGTCTCGATGGCGCCGTGCGATTGGGCCCACAGTAATTTAGGGCGGGAAGCGCCGCCTCTCGCTCGCCTATTTTGTTAATTAAGTTACCTAAATTATGATATGATAGACCTAGTGAGGAAATAGGAGCGAGAGCTATGGATGAACGTGAACTGGCGTTGCATTTCATTGCCCTGCAGGACGCGCTGGGCGGCCAGTACGGCCCTTTATCGCGTCCGAAACTGCGTCTGTTGGTGAAATTGACCCATGGCCCTGTCAGCGTCTCGGAACTGGCCGAACGGCTGCATATTTCATCGCCGGCAGTGAGCCAAATGATCGACAAGCTGCAAAGCGAGGCTTTCGTGGAACGCGTCGCCTTGGGCGGCGACCAGCGAGTCGTGGGCGTCGCCTTGACTCCAAACGGCCAGCGTGCTTTGGAAGTAGCCCTGGGAGCATTTCAGCACCGCATTCGTGATCTTCTCTCGGTACTGAAGGAGAGCGAAAAGACCGCATTGATACAAATCTTGGCAAAGTGGGGCAGGTGACGAACGATGACTGACAATGCTTCTCCCTATACTCTTCGCGGTTGGCGGTCCCTGACCCGTACTGCTCGCCAGCTGATCACGGCGCGCTTCTTGCGCTCGGTGGCGCAAGGCGCCTTGGCGGTCGACTTCACGCTGTATCTTAAGGTGCGGGGGTGGAGCGCGCCGGATGTTGGCCTGCTCCTCATGGCGGGTGGATTGGCGGGCGCCCTCTTAAGCCTTTTGGTTGGCATCGTCAGCGACCGCGTGGGCCGGAGATTGTTTTTGCTTATTTATGAAGCGGGCTTGATGGTCGGAACCGCCCTCATCATTTTCTTTCCGTCCGCCTGGATTTTGGTGCTTTCCGCGGCCCTGTTCGGTTTTGGCCGTGGAGCCAATGGCGCATCCGGACCCTTTGCCCCAGCCGAGCAGGCATGGTTGGCTCAGTCCATTCCCGCCCCGCGGCGCGGCTCGGTCTTCAGCTTTAATGCGGGATTGCAGTTTTGGGGAATGGGCTTCGGCTCGCTGTTGGCCGCCATCCTGCCGCACTTGATTCCCGGGGCCCACGGTGCCGCTGCCTATCTTCCGCTGTTTCTTCTGAACCTGATCATGGCTGCCATCAACCTGGTTCAAATCTGGGGCATTGCGGAAGCACCGCGCCAGCCCGCCCATCCCGAATCCACACCCAGCAGTTCCCCCGTCTCTGATGCCACGGTGGTGCGCAAGGAAAACCGAGCGCTGGCACTCTTGGCCACTGTCAACATGGTCAACTCGTTGGGGGTCGGTTTGGTAGCCCCGCTGCTGCCCTATTGGTTCAACCTAAAATTTGGCGTCGGACCGACAGCCATCGGCCCCGTGTATGGAGTCACCTTTTTTCTGACTGGGATCTCCTCTCTCATCATCGGACGGGTGTCCGAGCGCATCGGACTCATCCGCTCCATTGTATTGCCGCGCATTTTAGGCGTAGTGCTTCTCATCGCCATTCCCTTCATGCCGTCATTTGGCATTGCGGCAGTCCTGTACGTCGTACGCTCGATGGTCAATCGCAGTTCCATGGGAGCACGGCAAGCCTTCAGCGTCGGGTTGGTCCGGGACCAGCGGCGTGGATTTGCCAGCAGCCTCAACGCGGTCTCTTGGAGCATCCCGGCGGCTCTGGGCCCCGCCCTAGGAGGCTGGCTCATCGGCATGGGCTCCTTGGTGTTGCCATTTATCGCCGCCGCCGCCCTGCAGTTGGGCTACGTGGTGCTCTTCCCCACCATGATGGGGCGTTATGATACGAGCCGGAAAGACGCCGCGCGGGACCTGGCCGCCTCATCCCGAACGTGACGAGGGCCCCAAACGGGCCCCCGTCTCTCTCTTACGACGTCGTCTTCAAGGCTTTCCCCAGTCCTTCCAGAAACCCCATCAGGTAATGCACTGCGCGTGCCACATCGGGATTCTTGAGCATGCCCATCAATTGCCAAACCGACATCTTGTCAGCGTCCGGCAGTTGGCTGGCTTCGCCCGCCCGCTCAAAGCCCTGGGTCAGGGCGCTCATAAGCGCAACGCCAATGCCATCCGGAAGAGCCCCCAAACCCATCATGAGCGTGACCGCATTTTTGAGCCCTCGCTTGGTGGGCTCCGTATCCATTTTTTCCATCAGCTTCTCCGCAAGAGGCTGGCGCTGCTCGAGGAAAGCTCGAATGAACCGCAGCGCCCCGGCATCTTGAAGGGATTCCAAAATGGCGGCAAGGTTCTCGTCGGCGGAAGCCACGGCATGCACGGAATCCCCGGCTTGAGTCCCGGGCGGCGCATGCTGAATGGGATTAGCCATGCTGATGCTCCTCCTCTCCGGTGCTGACCAGCGGTTGATAGTCGGGTCGCGCCCATTTGCGCTCCACCATCACACCCGGTTGCGGATGCCGCCGTTGGAACCGCCAGTTGCGCCGTGGCAAGGGACTGCCCGGCTCCCCATCCAGCACTTCCAGCTTGGCGAACGTGTGCTTGTATCCCGGCGTACGGGTATCCGGATCAAAGAGCTCCGGCGTCAGCTGGTTGATGGCCCCTTCACCGACTGTATTCATGGGCAGATACACTTCGTGTCCGACGACACGGTCCGTCACCAGCACGCGCAGCCGGGCCCGGCCGTTCGGTGTCACCAGACGCACCCACTGGCCATCCTCCAGTTGCCGTTCTCGTGCCAACTGGGGCGAGACCTCCAGGAATACCTCAGGCACCAACTGTCGAATGCCCGGCACCCGATAGGTGAGGTTGCCCTCGTGAAAGTGCTCAAGGAGTTGCCCGTTGTTGACCAAGATGTCAAATTCCGACCCCGGATAGGGCACGTCTTCAAGCGATAAGGGGATGAGATGCGCTTTCTTGTCGGGGTGGTGAAATCCCTCTTGATAGAGGAGCGGCGTGTCAGCGCCATCCGCCTCGACAGGCCAAAGCAGCGTCCGGTATCCTTCCAACCGCTCGTAGGTGACGCCGGCAAACAGCGGGGCCACTTGGCTGACTTCCGCCATGATTTCCGCCGGATGTCGATAATGCCACTCAGCCCCAAGACGATTGGCCAGGTCGGTGAGAACTTGCCAGTCGGGCTTCGCCTCGCCCAATGGCTCGAGTGCTTGATAGAAGCGCTGAATGCGCCGCTCGGTATTCACGAAGGTGCCGTCCTTCTCCAAAGAGGGAACCGCCGGCAACACGACGTCCGCATACTGCGCGGTTTTGGTCAAAAACACCTCCTGAACCACCAAGAAATCGACCTTCTGCAATGCCTCCTGAATGCGTCCGATGTTGTTGTCCACTAACGCGGTGTCCTCTCCGACAATGTAGAGCCCGTGGAGACGTCCATCCAGGACGGCGTCGGCAATCTCAGTATTGGAGAGTCCGGGTTCGGCGGAAATGGGTTCTCCGCCCCACACCGCCTCGCACCGCGCCCTTGCCTCCGCGTCCTCAATGTCTTGATATCCAGGCAAGTAAACCGGCTTGGACCCAAAATCGCTGGCGCCTTGGACGTTGTTATGCCCTCGCAGCGGATAGCCGCCGGTTCCTGGCCTCCCAATGTTTCCTGTCAAAACCAGCAAATTGGCAATCGCGAGGCTCCCCTGTGATCCTTGGCGCTGCTGGGTTATCCCCATAGCCCATAAAATGGCCACTTTAGGCGCCTCATGAATCATCTGGGCCAATTGCTTGATGGTTTCGGGATCCACCCCCGTCAGTGCTTCGACCCGGTCAAGGGTATAGGGCTCCAAAAACGCCAGATACTCCTCCACCCCAGTCGCATGCTGCGATAGAAACGTCCGGTCAATCCATCCTTGATCCACCAGATATTTCTGCACTCCGGCCAGGAGATAGGGGTCAGAGCCGCTTTGCGGATGTATGAAGAGATCCGCCCTTTCCGCCATTTCATGGCGGCGCACATCGATCACCACCAGTTTCTGGCCCCTGAGCTTGTGAGCGCGCTTCACCCGAGTGGCAAACACCGGATGCGACTCCGCGGTATTGGAACCGATAGCAATCACCAAGTCGGCGGATTCAATATCCTTCAGGGTACCGCTGTCCGCTCCGTAGCCGACCGTCATGCGGAGCCCATAGGTGGCCGGATCCTGGCAATAGGTGGAGTCATTGTCGACATTGTTGGTGCCAATGACGGAGCGCGCCAGCTTTTGTACGAGATAGGCCTCTTCGTTTGATCCTTTGGATGACGCTACAAACATCAGCGCGTTTGAGCCGTGCTGCCGTTTAATCTCTGAAAGCCGTGCCGCAACCAAGTTCAGGGCCTCATCCCAGGAAGCTTCGCGGAATTGGCCGCCGTCACGGATTAAAGGCCGGGTCAATCGTTCTGGGCTATTGACAAAATCCCATCCGAACTTGCCCTTCACGCACGTGGACACACTGTTCACAGGGGCTTCCAGCGGGGGCTCAATCTGTAGAATATGGCGGTCTTTCGTCCAGATGTTGAAGGAACACCCCACACCGCAATAGGTGCACACGGTTTTCGTGCGTTTAATGCGGCTATCCCGCATCTGTGACTCTAAGTCTGACAAGGCAAACACCGGTCCCATGGAGGGCTCAATACCCTCGACCAAGTCAATCATCGGCAATAAGGTGTCGGGCTTGATCCCCGTCAGAAACCCGGCTTCTCCCAGCATCGATTTTTCCATCAGCGCGTTGCACGGACAAACCGTCACACAATGCCCACAAGACACGCAGGATGACTCCCCGATCGGTTGATGGTCGTCCCAGATGACGCGCGGTCGTTCCAAACTCCAATCGATGGACAACGTCTCGTTGACTTCAAGATTTTGACAGGCTTCCACACATCGTCCGCACAAAATGCACTGATTCACATCATAGCGATAGAACGGGTTGGAGTCGTCGATGGGCGGATAAGGCTTGTCCGTATAGGGAATGGTCTGATGTTCAATCTGCAGGAGCTCTGTGGTGTTGTGAACCACGCAATCCCCGTTGTTGTTGTCACAGACGGTGCAGTAGAGGCGATGGTTGCCAAGAATGCGCTGCATGGCAGCATCCTCGCGCTCCCGCACTTCAGGCGACCTTGTGTCGACCCGCATGCCCTCCGAGACCACCGTCGCGCAGGCCCGAAGCCATTGATCGTCCACGGATACGATGCAGGTGTCGCAGGTTTGAATGGGTCCTAGTATGGGTAGGTAACACACGTGAGGGATGTTGATGTCTGCTTCCAACAGGATGTCTACAAGACGCGCCCCCGCCGGTGCCTGGTGGGTCTGCCCATTAATGGTGACCGATACCGTTTCGTTGCTTTCCATCATATCCCTCCCTAGAAATCGGTTCTACCGTCTCCCGCACGCAGCGAATCTATTCCTCAATTTGATGCGTTCGGCGCCATTCATGCCAGGCATTCGCTTCGATGCGCTCGCCCGTCATGCCTTCGGCAGTGTCTGAAGCCAAGAAGACGATGGGCGGGCCCATCACCTCCGGCGGCAACAACCGTGCGCGCACATCCTGAGGCACGCTCTCGGGAATCATCCCCGTCGCAGTTGCACCGCCCGGAAGGAGCAGATTGACAGTGATGCCGTATCGCTTCAAATCGTGAGCCATGATGTACGACAGAGCCTCTGCCCCTGCGCGGGACGGTCCATACGGAACAAACCCTTCCCGCGTCATCGTGGCATGGTTCATGGAGATGTTGACAAAGCGCCCGAAACCCTGGTCCAGAAAGAGCCGTGAAAAAGCACGGGATACCAAAAAATACCCTCGCAAGTTGGTGTCCATAACCGCATCAAATTGCGCCAGAGTGACCTCAAAAAAGGGCTGGGCCTCCGTCATGAAGGCAGGGTTCACGCTCCGCATGCCAAGCCCGGCGTTATTGACCACCATGTCGCAGTGCGGCCACTTCGATTGAATCCAGTCGCGCGCGGCTTCGACGGATTCCGGGTCCCGCACATCGAGGGACAAAGAGACCGCCGACACACCCTCTCTCTTCCAAGCATTGACCACCGCATCCAGACGCGGGGTAGGACGCGCCGCCACCGCTACGGTGGCCCCCTCGCGGAGGAGCGCATCCGCCATGGCCCAACCGAGCCCGCTGGTCGCTCCTGTTACGACAATAAATTTTCCGGCGAGTCTTTCACCCACAAATCATGCCTCCCCTATTGTGGTTTACATGAATAGCAATTCGTCGACTCCCCCCTTTCTTCAGTCCCTCCACCATTCTTTGGTATCATGTGTCCGGAGGGTGAAGAGATGCACGACTTGCACATCGCACGCATCACCGAACCGACGGGTATAGGCTCTCGTATCCTGGTGGATCGGCTCTGGCCCCGGGGCATAAAAAAAGACGCCCCCTTATGGGACGAATGGATGCCGGACGTCGCACCATCTACCGCGTTGCGCAAGGCATATCATGCCGGCGAGATGGATTTTGCGGCATTTTCAGCGGCCTATGACCGGGAATTGGAGGCAAACGCTGCCGTTGACCGTTTGTTGGCCCGTTGGGCCGCTGGACCACTATGGCTTTTAAGTTACGTGAAGCGCATCGACAGAAGCCATCTCCCTGTCTTGGCGCACTTTCTCACACGTGTGACAAACGAGCGATAACGAGACCGGTTGCAAAAGCGCCCAGCATCCCTGCCAACAGTCCCAGTTGAAATCCCGACAACACCACATTGAATGCCAAGAGAAAAATAGCCCATTGCGCCATCCCGCCCACTCGGCGGCTGGCCATCGCCATGACAAAGGCTCCCGCAAGGCCAAAGGCCGCGAATGTCCCGCCAACCGCGCCGCCGCCCACGGCATTGGCGGCCAATGAACCAATAATCCCGCTCGCAAAGAAAATCAGCACATATTGCCACCAAGTGGTCAAGCTCTCCAGTTGGGACCCGATGATCCAAAGAAACAAACCCGCGAAAATGAGCCCGAGAAAACCTCCCGGAGACAAGGCCGACAGCAGCATCGAGACCAGGATTCCCACGGGGCTCGCAAGGAGTGGCGCTAATACTGCGGGGAACCGCTCCACAATAAAGACCAAGACCATGAGTCCAATCAACACCTTGGTCACCAACATGTCCTGTCCCAAATACCCCCGCTGGTGGCGGTCACGACGCAGCATCTGCCGCCTTTGCGTGGCCCAATACTTTCGCGTTTCCCGATCCACATCCTCACCCCTTCCAATGGTTTCCCAGCGTCCGGCGCACCAATCGAGTAGGGGCGGGTGACTAACCCGCGCCCTCTCACACCACCGTACGTACCGTTCGGTATACGGCGGTTCATTGCCAGCGAAGACGTGCTGTTTCGTACGAACTCA
>JAKADO010000012.1 GCA_021820485.1 Bacillota bacterium | reverse complement strand
TAGCCCTTCTACCCGGCATCGCGAAGACGTTCCAATTCATTGAGCCAGTCGATGTGGGCCGAACTTCCGGTCATGTCGGAGATGCCGAGGCGGCCCCCAGGCTTTAAGACCCGATGCGATTCGCGCAGAAAAGCATCCACGTCTTGGAAGTGATGGGCCGCGCGGCGGCAAGTGACGAAATCCATAATCTGATCCGCGAGCGGAAGGGACTCGGCTGGGGCTTCGAGAGCCGCCAACGCGAGGCCGCGGTTTTGAGCCAGTGCCATGGCATCATTCAACATCTCGCGGGTAATGTCGGCCACGGTGACCTGAAGCCCGTGCTCAGCGAGGCGCACGGCGGTGTGGCCAGCGCCCGTTGCGACGTCTAGGGCCGACTGCCCGGCCTTGGGTTGCAAACCTTCGATCAAAAGGTCCAGATCGGGCCCGCGGGCATGGCGGGGACTCTGGACATAAGCCTCGTGGTGCTGCGAGAAGAACTCGCGGGGATCTTGTCTCTTAGACATAGCGTGCCTCCTGAAGTGTGTCTCCGTGTGTCAGCATACAATCCCAACAGCCTTTCGAACATGAGAAGGATTTCACTGAGACCTGAAGAAATATGAACTTATGAAGACCAGTCAATTTACTGTCAAGGACTTGGAACTGATTGTGACGCTGTACCAGGAAGGTTCACTGAAGCGGGCAGCGGACCGCCTTCTCTGTACGCCATCGGCGCTCTCTCATCGGGTGCATGAATTGGAGTCGCGGCTCGGGCTGGTGTTGGTGGAACGGCACGGCAGCATGAGGCTGACCCTTGATACGTCAAGGCTGGTCCCGCGCGCGGAGCATATCCTCGGGGAACTTGGCCGGCTTGAGCAGCACGTGGCTCAAGAGATGGAAGTCCGCCGGATAGGGGCATCCTCTTTGATCTTGGAAGGTCCGGCCATGGGGGCTCTGGTGGACGTGCTGGAGTCCGTGAGCGAGGCGCATTGGGAAATCCGCACCGGCCACTCGGCCGACGTAGAGAATTGGGTCGAGCAAGGCGCGGTGGACGTGGGACTGGTGCGTCTGGAGAGGCTGAGACCAGGGCTGACATACGATGTGGTGGCTGAGGACCGGTTGGCAGCGGTGGCCGTTTCGCGATTTTCCTATGATGGACACTGGACCGATTGGCCTTGGGTGTTGTTTTCCTTGCGGATGGGGCATGGCCAGGCTGTGACCCAGGCATTCCGTGATGCGGGGGTGCTCGTCCCGGCCCGGCGCTCGGTGGATTCGTTTGCTCTGGCGCTGGCTCTGGTGGAGCGCGGGGGTGTTTCGGTTCTGCCGTGGTCGATGGTGGCGGCCCGAGTCAAGTCCGGGGAACTGCAAGAGCTTCAAATTCCGGACGTGCTGTGGCCTCCCCGCCATAGCGTCATCGTCACGCGCCAAGCGCCGCCCCTGTGGGTCGGTGCGCTGGCCCGGGCGGTGCGCCGAAGTCTTTCGGGGACTAGCGGATCTGATGACGCTCCAGGAAGTCGATGATGGCATGGTTTGTCATGTCGGGCTCTTCAATATGCGGTAAGTGGCCGCATTGATCAATCACCAAGAGTTCGCTGTTGGGCAATTCCGCATCGAGGGCCTTGCCATACGCCAGGGGAACAATTTGATCGCCGCGTCCCCAAATCAAAAGTGCCGGCATGGTCAACCGCGTCAAGTCAAGCCGCGGGTCGGGCCGGATCCGGTCGCCGTCCAAATAGCGGGCAAAGGAAGCGCGGCCGCGGTTGAGCTCACGCGCGTCATCCAGGGTGCGATAGGGGGTGCGGGCCTTGTAGCGGGCGGGGTCGTGCACCAAGCCGGCGGTATAGCCAGCCTGCGGCAACGTGAGAGGATTAATGATGGGGACATCCGGCAACTCGCGGCCCACGGAATCCAGCACGATAAGCGCCGCCACGCGCTCTGGCTGCAGAGATGCCATGGACATAGCTACCCGTCCCCCCATGGAGTTGCCGCCGATCACCGCCGTTTTTAGGTTCAACGAGTCGAGCCAGTCGAACAATACAGGGCCAATGTCCTGCATGTGCTCCACAGCCGCGAACCAATCGGAACGCCCAAATCCGGGCATGTCGGGTGCCAAAACGCGGAATCCGCGGTCGCTGAGCTGTGCCAATTGGGCCATCCAGGCGCGACCGGTGCCGCCGCCGCCATGCAAGAGAACGATCGGGATCAAGCCCTCCCCGGCTTCGTACCAATGCAACGTTTGGCCCGCCAAAAGCGCGCTGTGGTCGACAATTTGCATTCAATGGCCCCCTTCCGGGGACTATTGTAGCAGATTCTAAGGATGCGGCACCCACGGCTCTTCGGGGGCGTCGGGGTCCTGAGAGAACCATAGTTGTTGGTTGAGGCCGCGGGCCCGGTTTTGAATTTCTTCACGGGTGCAGATCCCTTTGTCGACTAGTAGATCAAATAGGACGGCAATGGAAAGACCGTAGCGGTATAAAGTGTGCTGGAGGTCCGTGGACTCTGGGGAAGGAATGTGGCTTGACATGTGGCACCTCTCTCATTCATCGTTTACCCAAGTATGCCAATTTCTACATATGACTAAACACACAGGGGGCGGCTATGCAGGTTAAGCAACTGGGGGAACGGGGCATTATTGCGATGATTCATCGCATGCAGTCATCACCGCCGCCCGGATATGTGGGCATTGGCGATGATGCGGCGCTTTTGCCGGGGTATCCGGACGGGTGGCTCATCAGCCAGGACATGTTGGTGGAGGATATTCATTTTCGTTGGGATTGGGCCACCCCAGAGCAGGTGGGATACAAGGCTGCCCAAGTGAATCTGAGCGACATTGCCGCTATGGGCGGCCAACCAACGGCTGCCTTGACCAGCTTGGCCGTGCCTTCGCAGATGTCGTCCGAAGTGCTGGAGTCGCTGTATCGCGGTCTCACAAGGGCGTTCGACAGTTGGGGCGTTATCATTTTAGGCGGGGATACGGTAGGGACGGTCGATCGTCTGGTGTTGGATGTGGTGATTCTTGGAAAGCCATCGGCGCAGGGGCCGGTGCTTCGGCAGGGGGCGCGTCCAGGAGACCGGCTCATGGTGTCTGGGCGTCTGGGTGCGAGCTATGCGGGCTATATGCTGCTTAGCCACGGCGCGAGCTGGCCCGGCGAGGACATCGATGCGCGCAGTGTGCTAACGGCGCATTTGGAACCGCATGCTCGGGTGGCGTTGGGACAGGCGGCCGCCCCTTTTATACACGCCATGACAGACGTTAGTGACGGCTTGGCGCGCGAAGTGGAGGAATTGGTGCAATTTGGCTCGGTGGGTGCAGACGTTTGGCTTGAGAATTTGCCGATCTGCCGGGCGACCCGACAGATCGCGGCCGGTTTCCAAAGCGACGGAGAGGACTACGCTCTCTTTGGCGGGGAGGACTATGAGTTATTGATGGCTGTACCGCCCTCCCATCTGGAGGCAGTGAAGAATGCCGCTGCCCAGAGCGGCGTCGCTTTGACCGAAATAGGCGTCGTGACGGATGGTCGGAACATTCGCTGGCTCAAGAACGGCGAGCCGGTGGTGCTTCATGGAGAAGGAGTAGCCTTTGATCACTTTTCGCGTTGAAGAGCTGATTGCGGATGAAAGCGGCCTCTGGTCATGGGCCGCGCGCTTCGCCCCGCTCTTGGCGCAGGGCGGCGTGGTGCTGCTGGAGGGACCGCTGGGGGCGGGAAAAACCACGGCCGTCAAGGCCCTCGTGCGGTCTCTGGGAGTCCGTGCGGATGTAACCTCGCCCACGTTTGATCTGTTGCACGTCTATGACGCGCCGGGACTGGTTATCTTCCATCTCGATGGGTACCGCATTAGCGATCCGAGGGAATGGGATGTGTTGGACCTACCGCCGCCGGGCGACCCCGGTGCGCTGATTTTGGCTGAGTGGGGCGATGATTTGCGCGTACAGTATCCCGAGCGAGTGGAGATATCCCTAGAGATGGTCGTGTCTCGGCCGGAGGCGCGCCGTCTCGTGATGACTGGGCTGGGACAGGTCTTTGCTCCCCGACTGGAAGCATGGCAGAAGGAGGGTGCGGAACATGGGATTTAAGGTCATGGGTTGGGATGCCTCAGGGCCGGTTCTGACTGTCGGATATATTGATGATGGGCGAATGATGGCTTCTCATTCGATGCGGCAACCGCGACTGGCGGGATCTCATCTGGTGGCCTGGATTGAAGAAGCGGTAGAGATCCTGGGCAGACCGGACGCCATCGCCGTGGGTGTGGGCCCTGGTTCATTCACCGGCGTCCGCATTGCGGTCACTGCGGCCAAAGCATTGGCCTACAGTTGGAAGGTGCCGGTCAAAGGGGTCTCGTCCTTGGCGGCTTGGGCCCGCGCTGTGACGCCGGGCCATCGCGTAGTGGTCAGCAGCGAGCGGCGCGGCCCCGCCTATTATCTCGGTTATTACTATGTCGGGGCATCCGGAGCCGAGGCGTTGATGCCGGACACCGCCGTTTCGGGGCATTTGCCTCCGCGGTTCCCCGTGTCGGAAGAGGTTTTGGTGGTAGGGCCCTTGGCTCGGGATCCCGAGGCCCTGCGACTGATAGGCCCCAAAGCTCGCCCGGTGCATGTTGACATGTCTGGGGTAGAGGTAGCCCTGGAGGGCTGGTCCGCGTTACAATGGGGAAAAACGGATCAACCGGTCGCGCTGGCTCCTGCCTACTTGAGGCCTCCTCGGGTCAGTGTGTCCAACGAGGTGACACATGGCGGTTCCTAACCAACCAGACGAGTCTGAGGTACTCGTTCGGGACATGTATCTTTCGGATTTGGACGCGGTCATGCGGATTGAGGCGTCCTCTTTCTCAACACCGTGGTCGCGCAATCAATTTCAAAGCGAGTTGATGGAAAACAACTTCGCAGCCTATTTGGTCCTCGACTTCCATGGGCGTGTCGTCTCCTATGGCGGCATGTGGATCATTCTTGATGAGGCCCATGTGACCAACGTGGCGGTCCATCCAGATTTTCGCGGCTACCACCTAGGCGAGCGCATGATGGCGGGGCTTATGGAGCGAGCTAAAGCGCTAGGATGCCGCCGCATGACACTGGAGGTGCGCCGCAGCAATCTGGTCGCTCAAAATCTGTATCAAAAGCTGGGCTTCATCCAGTTGGGCGTCCGGCGCGGGTACTACAGCGAGCCGCACGAGGATGCCTTCATCATGTGGAAGGATCCGCTTTAGCCGGTCTCCGGGGTTGGATCCTGCGGTGTCAAGGGGCGCCTCCGATCCCGCCCTCCCCACCAGGTGGCGACGGCCCCCAACAATCCGAACAACACTGCAAAGATGATGCCCGACAAGACCGCATTGGCGGTTGCATGCAGATGCAGCATGGTCAGCGCGGCCTGGCGCGGGACCCTGGGCACCTGCGCCAAAAAGGCCTTCTCGGCCATGGGGGTGCGGCGGATGACTTGGCCAATGGCCGTGCCTGCCAGAGCCACAATGGCGCCAATCATGAGTCCGTTGGAAAACCGGGGCCGATGGCGCTTTTTAAGACTCTTTCCCATAATTACAAACAATATGACGCTGACTAAAAAAGTGACAAAGTGGGCCAGAGTCATGATAGGGTAGGTGTAGCTGGAAAGGGTTAACAGACTCGGGGCCGAGTAAGCAATCAAGAGCAGCATACCATAGAGCCAAGTCATGGCTACATCACGCCCTCCGTGTGCGAATACTGGTACTGTGGGCAACACCGAGGTGAGTTATGCGTATTTTGGGAATCGAATCTTCGTGCGACGACACGGCAGCCGCCGTGGTGGAAGACGGACGGCGCCTCGTCGCGTCAGAGCGCCTGTCGTCGGCGCTGCTGCAGCGGCGGTTTGGCGGGGTGGTGCCCGAGGTGGCTGCGCGTGAGCATACGATGGCCATCCTGCCCGTAGTGGAGGCGGCGCTGGAATCCGCCGGCATGGATCTCCAGGAATTGGATGCCATCGCCGTGACACGGGGGCCGGGCCTTTTGGGGGCGCTCTTGGTTGGGGTGACCTTTGCGAAAGCGCTGGGAAGCTCGTTGGGCATTCCGGTGGTTGGCGTGCACCACTTGGAAGCACATCTTTATGCGAATGCGCTGGAGGGACCGGTGCAATTTCCTGCTCTGGCCCTCATTGTTTCGGGCGGTCATACCAGCCTTCTCTATTGGAGAGCTCATGGCGAATTGGAGGTTATTGGCTCCACCCGCGATGATGCCGCCGGGGAAGCGTTGGACAAGGGCGCACGCCTGCTGGGACTTCCCTATCCCGGGGGACCGGAAGTCGAGCGTTTGGCGGCCGAGGCGCCCGATGCGCCGATATTTCGGTTGCCCGTTGCGCGGGTCGCCGGCTCAGAGCTTGATTTCAGCTTTAGTGGACTGAAAACGGCTACCGAAGAGTTGGCGCGCCGACATCCCGGTGAGCGCGCCGCCATCGCCAAAGCTCTCCAGACAGCGGTGGTTGAGGCGCTGGTGCAAAATTTGGCGCGAGCCTATGCACGGTACCCAGTGAAGCATATCTATTGTGCCGGTGGAGTGACTGCGAATCGCGTGCTGGCGCATGCGGTTCAAGCGTTCGCTGCTTCTGTGGGGGCTGAAGCGCATATTCCGCAACCGAGCCTGTGCACAGATAATGCAGCCATGGTGGCGGCCGCGGGGTACTTTCGGCATCTGTCGGGCAGTCGTCTTCAATCCACGGCGGGTCCGATGACGCCGTGGTCACTCACCGACTTAGGGACCTTTGCTGGGGTCATACAGGAAAACGGAGGGGACAACCGATGTTGATGGATTTTGGCGACTGGTCGCCCGAGGTGGAGTCGCCCGTATTTTTGGCGCCGGGATCGTATGTGATTGGGAGGGCCACATTGAAGTCCCATGCGTCCATTTGGTTCAATTCCGTCATTCGGGCGGACAGCGAAGAGATTCGTCTGGGTGCGCGGAGCAATCTGCAGGATCAAAGCGTGTTGCACGCGGATTTGGGGAAGCCCTGCCTGATTGGGGATGAGGTGACCATTGGACACGGAAGCATCATTCATGGGGCGCTGGTGGATAATCGAGTGTTGATTGGGATGGGAAGCATCATCATGAATGGCGCCCATATTCATTCTGACGTCATTGTGGCTGCTGGGACATTGATTACCGAGGGGACGGACATCCCGTCGGGCTCGCTGGTGCTGGGACGCCCTGGAAAAGTGGTGCGCACGCTGACCGCAGCGGAAGTGGAACGCATCCGTTGGTCCGCGGAACATTACGTCAATCTATGGCTTAATCAAGGCTGGCACTTTCAATAGCGGATGCGAGCCCCGGGGCCCTCGTCAGGAATATTGCGGATGAAAGCGGTCGGGGTGGCGTAGTCTAATATAAACCTTCCTCAGGTAAAGGCGGTCGACGAATGAGACGGGTCCATTTTATTGGGATTGGCGGATACAGCATGAGTGGATTGGCCTTGTGGCTAAAGCACCAGGGCTATCAGGTGACCGGATCGGATATGAATCCGTCGAGCCGCACGGAACGGCTGATCGAGGCGGGCATCCCGGTCCGTTTCGGCCATATGGCGGAGAATCTGGGCACGGCGGACGAAGTGGTCTACAACACAGATGTTCGGGAAGACAATGTGGAGCGTCAGGAGGCTCTGAGGCGCGGATTGGTCGTGCATCACCGCTCCGAGGTGCTGGCGGAGGTGTTGAATCACAAGCGTGCCATCACGGTGAGTGGGACGCACGGGAAGACCACCACCACCACGATGATTGGCACCTTGCTGACGCATGCCGGATGGGATCCGTCTGTACTGGTGGGCGGTGAGGTGCAGGCATTCGGCGGCAACGTGCGGGTTGGCTCTTCGGACTGGGCGGTGGCCGAAGCCGACGAAAGCGACGGCACCTTTCTCCGCTATCATCCCGAGATTGCAGTGGCCACCAACGTGGAACCTGAGCATCTTGAGCACTACCAGGAAAGCTTCGAGTCGCTGATCGCGGCATTTCACCAATATTTGTCGGCGGTGCCGCCGCACGGAGCGGCTGTGCTGGGCGTCGACAACCCAATTCTGGCCGACATGGCAGGCAGTCTCTCGGTTCCAACCATCACTTATGGTTTTGCCTCCCACGCGCTGGTCCGAGGCGCAATCGCGAGTCAAGACGCGTCCGGTACGGTAATGGATGTGTATTACGGTGAGACGCCCTTGGGCAGGATGTCGTTGAGGGTTCCTGGCCAGCACAACGCGCAGAATGCATTGGCCGCATTAGGCGTGGCGCTTCATCTAAAGATTAGCCCCCAAACGGCCTTTGAAGCGCTGGGAGAGTTCCAAAACGCCAATCGGCGATTTCAAATCCTGACTCCAGGGCCGGTCTTGGTCGTCGACGATTATGCCCACCATCCCACGGAGATTAAGGCGACCTTGGAAGCATGCCGCCAGGTGACGCGCGGTCGCGTGGTGGTTCTGTTTCAGCCGCAACGGTACGTGCGCACGGCTCACCTCTGGGATCAGTTTATTGAGGCGTTTGATGCCGCCGACATTGTCGTCTTGACAGAGATTTACTCACCCCCGGGCGAAAGGTCGATCCCTGGGGTAACCGGTCAGGCGCTGGCCGAGGCGGTCCAACAGCGGTTGCCGGGCCACGTGCACTTTGTCCCTGACATGTTTGATGCGGTCGAGTTGGTGATGCCGCTCTTAAAGCCCGGGGATACCTTCCTCACCATGGGAGCTGGGCCTGTATACAAGGTGGGCGAGCGCGTTTCGCAACTCTTGGCGTGACGATTGTCGACCGTTATCCCCTATGGTAGACTTGTTCAAACTTTGAGTTTGGAATTCAACGGTCATTGACCGCGCTCGCAAAAAAGGGAGGATCGTTTGGTGAATACCGAAGAAAAGTTTGGAGCCGAAGCGCTGACTTTTGACGATGTGCTGCTGGTCCCGGGCTATTCCACTGTGTTGCCTCGGGACGTGGACGTCTCCACGCAGTTAACCCGCAATATTCGACTCAATGTGCCCCTCATCTCGGCGGGAATGGATACCGTCACCGAGGCGCGGATGGCAATCGCCATGGCACGGGAGGGCGGCATTGGCGTTATTCACAAAAACATGTCGATTGAGCGTCAAGCCAGCGAAGTGGACAAGGTCAAGCGCAGCGAACATGGCGTCATTATTGACCCCATTTTTTTGTCTCCCGACCATACGGTGCAGGATGCCCTGGAAATGATGAGCCGCTACCGTATTTCGGGTGTGCCCATTGTGCGGGACGGCGGCTATCTGGTCGGCATTCTGACCAACCGCGACCTGCGTTTTGAGGAGCACTTCGACCGCCCCATCCGCGAGGTGATGACCAAGGACAACTTGGTGACGGCGCCGGAGGGCACGACCCTCGAGGATGCCAAGCGCATCTTGGGTCAACACCGGATCGAAAAGCTGCCGCTGGTCGACGAGCACGGCCGCTTGCGCGGGCTGATTACCATCAAGGACATCGAGAAGGCCCGCAAGTTCCCCAACGCGGCAAAAGATGCCAATGGACGGCTCTTGGTGGCCGCAGCGGTATCGGTGGGCGAAGGAACCCTGGAGCGGGTGGAGGCCCTGGTGCAGGCGCGCGTCGACGTCGTGGTGGTCGACACCGCCCACGGCCATTCCGAAGGCGTATTGAAAACGGTCCGCCGCATCAAGGAGGCCTTTCCAGATGTTGACGTGGTGGGCGGCAACGTGGCCACCCGTGAGGGAGCTGCGGCGCTGATTGACGCAGGAGTGGATGCCGTCAAAGTGGGGGTTGGACCGGGGTCAATTTGCACGACCCGTATTGTGGCGGGCATTGGGGTTCCGCAGATTAGCGCCGTTTGGGCGGCATATCAAATCGGACGGGAGCGATCCGTGCCGATTATTGCCGATGGCGGCATCCGTTGGTCGGGTGACGTGGCCAAGGCTTTGGCAGCCGGCGCCTCCGCCGTCATGATGGGGTCGTTGTTTGCAGGGACGGAGGAAAGCCCCGGAGAAATGGAAATCTTCAAGGGTCGTTCCTTCAAGGTCTACCGTGGCATGGGATCGTTGGGGGCCATGAAGCAAGGGTCCAGCGACCGCTATTTCCAAGACGACCTAGATGTGGAAAAATTGGTTCCGGAGGGGATTGAGGGCCGGGTTCCCTATCGTGGCTCTCTGGCCGACACGGTCTACCAGTTGATTGGCGGGATTCGCGCTGGAATGGGCTATTGCGGAGCCGCCAGTTTGTCGGAACTGCGCGATCACGCGCGTTTTGTCAGAATAACAGGCGCAGGGCTCACCGAAAGCCATCCCCACGATGTGCAAATCACCAAAGAGGCGCCGAACTACAGCCTGTAGCAGCAGAAAGGAAGAGATGCGTGGCGCAGTTGGTTATTGAGGGCGGGCGCAGTCTGGCAGGCGATGTCGCGGTGGCGGGGTCGAAAAATAGTGCGTTGCCGATTATCGTGGCGGCAGCCTTGGCGGACGAGGGTGTCACCGTCTTGGAGAACGTGCCTCGTTATACCGACATTTTGGATTTGTGTCAGATTCTGAGAGACATGGGAGCGGAAGTGGAATGGGAGGGCGAGACCCGTCTCCACATTGACGCTCGGGTGTTGACGACACATCAGGCCCGTTACGACTTAGCTCGCAAACTGAGAGGCTCCACCTATTTGGTGGGGCTTTTGCTGGCGCGGATGGGCAAGGCGGACGTGGCCTTTCCCGGCGGTTGCCAAATTGGGTCACGGCCCGTCAACTTTCATATTCAAGGGTTCCAAGCGTTGGGTGCCACCATGTGGCTCGAGCACGGGTCGATTCAGGGCACAATTGACGGGCGTCTTAAGGGGACCCGCATTTACATTGAACGGGCTTCTTTCGGCACCACCTTAAATCTGATGATTGCCGGAAGCTTGGCGGATGGCACCACAATTCTTGAAAACGCGGCGATGGAGCCGGAGATCGTCGATGTGGCCAACTTCCTCAATGGCATGGGCGCGCGGGTGCGCGGCGCCGGGACCAACCTCATTCGCATCGAGGGCGTCGACCGCCTCAAGGGCACGCGCCATGAAATTATCCCCGATAGGCTGGAAGCGGGCACTTATCTTATTGCCGGAGCCATCACCGGCGGGGTGGTAACCGTCGCCAACGTCATTCCCGAACATTTGCGGACCGTTCTGTTGAAACTAAGCCAAGCCGGCGCGCAAATCGACGAGGATATGGACTGGATCCGCATTATCGGCCGGCCGCGGTTGCACGCGGTGGATATTGAAACTTTGCCCCACCCGGGATTCCCCACTGATTTGCATCCCCAAATGGTGGCCCTCCTGTCGGTCACGGAAGGCGTGGCGGTGGTGCAGGAAACGGTCTTCGAGAATCGGTTCGGCTATACGCATGATTTGGTGCGACTGGGAGCGGATATTAATGTGGACCGGGAGACGGCAATTATTCGCGGAGTGGATCGATTGACGGGAGCCCCGGTGCAGGCGCAGGATATTCGGGGAGGGGCGGCCTTGGTGTTGGCGGCCCTGAAGGCAGAAGGCACGACGGTGGTCGACGGTGTCGAGTACATTGATCGCGGCTACCATGGAATGGAGCAGAAACTGGCCTCGCTGGGAGCCGCCATCGAGCGGAGAGCCTAAGCCGGGCCACTTAGAGGAGGCGTGATCATGCCGGAAACGGTGGTGGTCGCTGTTGCGCGCACGCCCTTTGTTACGTTTGGCGGGGCGTTGAAAGAGATGCCGGCGACTGATTTGGGAGCGGTGGCCATTCGCGGGGCTTTGGAACGGAGTGGAGTTCCAGGGCACGAGATTGACTATGTATACATGGGTCAAGTGGTTCAGGCGGGAGCTGGGCAAATCCCGTCCCGGCAGGCGACAATGAAGGCTGGACTGCCGGAAACGGTGCCATCAGACACCATCAACAAGGTCTGCGCATCAAGTCTTCGGGCTGTGAATCTGGCAGATATGGCGATACGCTTGGGAGATATCCGGACCGCCATCGCCGGTGGGATGGAATCGATGAGCCAGGCGCCGTATCTGGTTCAAGGGGCCCGCTATGGACTGCGCATGGGTGACGCGCCATTCATCGATGCGGTGGTGCATGATGGGCTTTGGTGCAGCTTTGGCCAGTGCCACATGGGCGTGTACGGCAGCGAAGTGGCGAAGGAATACCACATTTCGCGCGAGGACCAGGATCGGTGGGCGTTTCGAAGCCACCAACGGGCCCTCGAGGCAATCGACCGAGGACGGTTCCAAGAGGAGATTGTCCCGGTCAGTGTACCAGCGAAGAAAGGTCAAACCGTGACGGTGCAGGAGGATGTCGGCCCGCGGCGCGACACGTCGCTGGACAAGATGGCGGCGCTCCGGCCCGCGTTCCAACCGGACGGCACCGTGACAGCGGGCAACGCCCCAGGACTCACCGACGGGGCCGCTGCACTGGTGCTCATGTCGCGTGATGAAGCGGAACGGCGCGGATTGAGGCCGTTGGCTACCATCGTCAGCGCAGGATGGGCGTCCCGGGAGCCCAAATATCTGCACACTGTGCCTGCTTACGCGGCGGAAGTGGCCTTGGACCGCGCGGGAATCAAGGCCGCCGACTTGGCTTTGGCGGAAATCAACGAGGCCTTTGCGGCAGTCACCTTGACATCCTTGCAGTTGTTGGGCCTTCCGGAGGAGCGGGTCAATGTCAATGGCGGCGCCGTGGCGATGGGGCATCCCATCGGAGCGTCTGGCGCTCGCATCTTAATGACCCTCATCCTGGAGCTCCAGCATCGTGGCGGCGGATATGGGTTGGCGGCGATTTGCAGCGGTGGGGGACAGGGCGAGGCCACCATTGTTCGCGTTTAGCCGCCTATCATTCTGCCCCAAGACGGAGGGATTAGCGTGTCCACACTCATGGTAGTAGGCGCCGGCCAGATGGGTGCCGGCATTGCGGAAACCGCTGCTAGTCACGGATTTGAGGTCTATTTGACCGATGCTGTGCCGGAGGGCTTGGCACGGGGCATGAGCGGCATTGAGAGCCGCTTGTCGCGGAACGTCGAGAAAGGCCGCATGGCGGCGGATGCAAAGGACAGCATTCTTGCGCGCATTCATGAGGCAGCGAAGCCAACCGATGTCGAACATGTCGATCTCATGGTTGAGGCGATTGTCGAGGATGAAGCCGCCAAACGCAGCCTCTTTCAGGCAGTGGACCAGCACTTTGGGCCCACGACCATCTTTGCCAGCAATACCTCCTCCATTTCCATCACGCGCTTGGCGCGCGTGACCAGCCGGCCGGACCGATTCATCGGCATGCACTTCATGAATCCCGTGCCGGTCATGACCCTGGTCGAGGTGATTCGCGGTGAGTTGACCAGTCAAGAAACCGTGGACACCGTGATGGAGTATGCCCAGAAGATGGGCAAGACTCCCGTCGAGGCGAACGACTTTCCGGGCTTTGTCGCCAATCGCATCTTGATGCCGATGATCAACGAGGCCATTTTTGCATTGGGCGAGGGGGTTGCGGACAAGGAAGCGATTGACACCGTCATGAAGCTGGGCATGAACCATCCGATGGGCCCGCTGACGTTGGCGGACTTCATTGGTCTTGACACCTGCCTAGCCATCTTGGAAGTACTGTACGAGGGTTTCGGCGATCCAAAATATCGGCCTGCCCCGTTGCTGAGAAAAATGGTGGATGCCGGATTGTACGGCCGAAAGACGGGACGCGGGTTCTACCAATACGGATAATCAGGGCGAGAGGGGCGGCGGGACTAGATCACAGGTCCCGCTGCTTTGTGTTTGGAGGGGGACCCCGCAGGCGTGGCAGGCAGGGGCAGCTTGGGTGGGGCCTTCAGGCCCAAGTCCTTGACGTATTGTGGCAGTGTGACCAATTGGTACCCTTCGGACTTCAGAACAGGCAGGATGGCGGCGAGCGCTTGAACCGTTTCGGTGCGGTTGCCACCGCTGTCATGCATTAGCACAATGGAGCCCGGAGCAGCGTTGGCCAGCACCTTTTTGGTGATGAACGAAGTGCCGGGCATGGCCCAGTCCCGTGTGTCAATCGACCAGAGCGTCACGGTGTATCCCCGGCGGCTCATGGCCTTCACCAGCGCCTGGTTGGAGTTTCCGTAGGGAGGGCGATAAAAGGGCACGGTGGGAATTTTCTCTTTCTTGAGCAGGGCCTTCAGGCGTTCGAGATCTTGTGTCACACCGCCGACTCCGATGTGGAAGTAATTTACGTGATGGTATCCGTGAAAGGCCACGACAGATCCTTGCTTGACGATGTCCTTGGCAACGTTGGGCCATTGAGCCACTTCGGTGCCCAGAACGAAGAAGGTGGCATGGGCATGGTAACGCGTCAAGAGGGACAGGATCGCCTGAGTATACTTCGGAGAAGGACCATCGTCAAAGGTGAGCGCGATGACCTTGGGGATGTGATGGGCCTGGGTCCTCAGGATGAGGGGCGGCGCCGGCGGCGGTTTGGTGCCGGCCATGAAGGCCCCCACCAACAGGGCGACCCCGACGATTTCCCACCACTTGCGTGCTCGCATCAAACAATTCCCGCCTTTGCCTAAGGATATGAATGACTATGAAAAATTGACCGCGGTTATGAGACAGGCAGGAATTTGTCCTGGAGGCTCGAACCCTTTTATGGCGAAGGAGTGGACGTATGCGGGTTTGGGGTCTGGGCATTTTGGCGATTGGCGCCCTCATAGCGATTCTGCAAGGATGGCATCATTTGTGGCCCTTGTTTCATCAAGCAGCCGGACTTGCCCTAGTGGGCTGGCTGTCGGGAATGGCGGGACTCGGACTCTTGGTGGGACGCCGCAAGGCTCAGGGGCGTCTGCGTGTCGGACTGGGGACAATGCTGGCTGCGCTGGGACTCGCTCTCTTGGCGGTGCCTCAAGATGGACAGGGACTTTTGACGGGGTTGCGGTTAGGATATGGCGGCGCTCTTCTGGCCATTCTTCCCCATGTGTGGAGGATTCATCGTGCGCGTGCCACCCGGGAATCGGAGACGGTCAGCCTTAATGTCAACAAAGGGGTGTTGTAGTGGAGAACCATCCCGATTTGCCGCACCTGAATCCTCGCGGCGAGGTGCACATGGTATCGGTGGGCGGCAAAGATGAAACCAAACGGACGGCGGTCGCGGAAGGGCGCCTCCTGACCAAACCGGACGTGGTGGCATTGGTCCTTCAAGGCCAGGCCCCGAAGGGGGATGTGCTGGCTGTCGCACGCGTGGCAGCCGTGATGGCGGTCAAGCGGACGGCCGAGTGGATTCCCCTGGCCCATCCCATCCCCATTACCGGTGTCGATGTGGTCATCGAAGCAGAGACTGAAGGGTTTCACGTACAGGTGACGGTAGAGACAGTAGGCCAGACCGGGGTCGAAATGGAGGCTCTCACCGGGGTGTCAGCAGCTCTCTTGACTCTCTATGACATGCTGAAGGCGCGGGACCGGTCCATGACCCTGACCGCGGTGCGCTTGCGGGAGAAGCATGGCGGACGATCCGGTGACTATGTACGGGAGGGTGACTGATGGCAGACATTCGCTGTGCTGTCTTGACCAGCAGCGATGCGGGTGCCCGGGGTGAGCGCGACGATGCCTCCGGGCAATATTTATGCGGGGTCGTGCAGGAAATTGGGACATTGGCGGACTACGCCATATTGCCTGACGAGCCGTTGGAGCTGGAAATGCAGTTATGGCGATGGGTCAGGCAAGGCATCGATGTGATTCTGAGTACCGGCTCGACCGGCCTAGGGCCGCGAGACGTCATGCCGGAAGTGACCCGGCGTGTGATTGACCGGGAGATCCCTGGAATCGCCGAAGCAATGCGCGCAGAGTCGATGCGTCACACACCGTTCGGCATGATCTCGCGCCAGACGGCTGGAGCCGCGGGCGAAACCCTGATTGTCAATTTGCCCGGCTCGCCCAAGGCGGTTCGGGAGCTGTGGCCGGTGATTCGCCCCATTCTTCCCCATGCCGTGGCGTTGCTGCACGGCCAGACTCGGCATGAAAATCCGTAAAAAACTGGCCTAGAGCGAGCAGACGGTCGATTTTCACATGCGCATGGCGAATTTGGATGCCATATCCTTCCCAGGAAATTGTTTGACGTTCCGGGAGAGATTCGCTATTATCCGTTATGGAAATCTGTTAGCACTCAACCTAAGTGAGTGCTAACAATCAGGCGAAGGCGCCTTCGGGAGCCTGCCAGAAGAACAGGATTGATGGGGAGGGAATACCGTGGAAATTCGTCCATTGAGCGACCACTTGGTCGTCAAGCCCATTACGGAAGAAAAAACTGTGGCGGGCATTGTTTTGCCCGACACCGCGAAGGACAAACTGCAGCGCGCCGAAGTGCTGGCGGTCGGCGGCGGACGTCTCTTGGACAACGGCACGCGGGCGCCGCTCGAAGTGAAGGTGGGCGACGTCGTGTTGTTCAACAGCGATGCCGGGCAGAAAGTGCGAATTGATGATGCGGAGTACCTACTGTTGCGGGAAGCCGACATTCTGGCGGCGCTGGCGACAGCCTCAGTGTTAGCGTAATCGAGAAAAGACCTCAAAGGAGGACGAAGTTTCGATGGCCAAGCAAATGATTTATGAAGAGGAAGCTCGCCGCGCATTAGAGCGGGGCGTGGACAAACTGGCCAACGCGGTCAAGGTCACCTTGGGACCCAAGGGCCGCAATGTGGTGTTGGAGAAGAAGTTCGGAGCGCCGTTGATTACCAACGATGGTGTCACCATTGCTCGTGACATTGAGCTTGAGGATCCCTTCGAAGCGATGGGCGCCCAATTGGTCAAGGAAGTGGCGACCAAGACCCAGGACGTAGCGGGGGATGGAACCACCACCGCGACGGTGCTGGCTCAGGCCATGATTCATGAGGGTCTGAAGAACGTGACGGCTGGCGCTAACCCCATGGGCATCCGCCGCGGCATTGAGATCGCGGTGAGCACTGCGGTGGACGAAGTCAAGAAGATTGCCAAGCCCATTGCTGGCAAAGAAGCCATCACCCAAGTTGCCTCCATCTCGGCCAACGACGGCGAGATTGGCCGCTTGATTGCCGAGGCCATGGAAAAGGTCGGTGCGGACGGCGTCATCACGGTTGAGGAATCCAAGACGACTGGCACCACCTTGGAGACCGTCGAAGGCATGCTGTTTGACCGCGGCTACATCTCCCCCTACATGGTGACCGACACGGAGAAGATGGAAGCGGTCTTGAGCGACCCCTACATTCTCATTACCGACCGCAAGATCTCGGCTATCCAGGACCTCTTGCCGGTCTTGGAGAAGATTGTCCAGCGCGGCAAGCCCCTCGTCATCATTGCTGAGGACGTGGAAGCCGAAGCGCTCGCCACCTTGGTGGTGAACAAGCTGCGCGGCACCTTGACGGCCGTGGCTGTCAAGGCCCCCGGATTTGGGGACCGCCGCAAGGCTATGCTCGAGGATATCGCCATTTTGACGGGCGGTCAGGTCATCTCCGAGGACTTGGGCCTCAAGCTGGAAAACGTCACGCCGGATATGCTCGGTCAGGCCCGTCAAGTAAAGGTGGCCAAGGAAGAGACCACCATCGTGGATGGCCATGGCAACGACGAGGACATCAAGAAGCGCATCCAGGTCATTAAGAACCAGATTGAGGACACCACCTCCGACTACGATCGTGAGAAGCTCCAAGAGCGTCTTGCCAAGCTCTCCGGAGGCGTGGCGGTCATCCAAGTCGGTGCTGCCACCGAGGTTGAGCTGAAGGAGAAGAAGCTCCGCATCGAGGACGCGCTGTCAGCCACCCGCGCGGCGGTGGAAGAGGGGATTGTGCCCGGAGGCGGCACCGCCTTGCTCCGCGCTATCCCCGCTTTGGAAGGCCTGAAGCTCGAAGGCGACGAGAAGATTGGCGCGGCCATTGTGCGCCGGGCGCTTGAGGAGCCGGTGCGGCAGATAGCCCACAACGCTGGCCTTGAGGGTTCGGTTATCGTGGAGGCCATCAAGAAAGAATCGGGCAGCACGGGCTACGATGCTGCCAACAACAAGGTTGTGGACATGGTGCAGGCCGGAATTGTCGACCCGGCTAAAGTGACCCGGTCCACCTTGCAAAACGCGGCTTCCATTGCGGCTATGCTGTTGACCACCGAAGCGCTGGTCGCCGACAAGCCGGAGAAGAAGGACGCGGCTCCTGCCGGCGGTATGGGCGGCATGGGCGGCATGGGCGACATGATGATGTAAGGACTTTCGTCCTCAAGGGAGCCTTCGGGCTCCCTTTTGTTTTTGCGAAAAAGTTTTTTAACCATCGTGATGCATCTGAATGGAATTGGCAAATGATGGGGATGATAGGTGTACAGTACTGAGAAGGAGGAGTAACACGGATGGAAGTCACCTTAACCCAGCTTATTCAAATGGCTCCCGATATGGCGGCCAGCTTGCGTGACGATGTGCGCTCGGGCCGGATCCCGGCGACGCGCAAGCGTGGAGTGGCCGGACGCCCTTATGTATTGAAGACGGAGGACTTGGAAGCATCAGGACGGACCGAGTACCGGGAGTTGGCGGAAGTGGCGAGCCGTACGCCGATGGGGGCCCCGACGCGGATCAAGCGCATGATGCCCTCTTCGACCATCATGCCGATGCGCCACGAGGGCTCGGAACTGTTTGACATCATGGAATCTCAGCACATGATGCTGAAAGATTTGGTGCAAGTGTTGACGCAGGAAATGCGGGGCCGGTATGACCGTCTGGACCGTCAGCAAATGCAGATGCAGGAACTCTCGTATAAGTTGGGACAGGCCCATCAAGAAATTGCCCGTTTGGAGCGGATGCTGGCGGAACGGAGTTTTCGAGTCGACGAGGCAAAATAGGTGAGCCAGCAAGTCATTCACTGCACGGTCGCCTATTGTCGGTACAATGAGCACCAATACTGCTCGTTGCCATCGATCCAAATCGCCCCTCAAGCCGCGCAAGTGTCCGATGATCCCACTCTCGACATTTCCCTGCCGCAAACCTTTTGCGCATCATTCGAAGGGAAGGCGGAACCCTAAACGGTTCGCCTTCCCTTTTTGGGTTTTCACCCTGTTGTTTGAGGGATAAATTCGGTAATATGAAGTACAACCTGACGGTTTACGGAAACTGGGTTCGTCCCGGAATCCCACCCCTGGCGGTGAAAAAACTTTTTGAGGGAGCTACCGACAGTGCGCGACAGCGAGCCAGCATTATTCCCGATTGGCGAGGTCAAGGCCCGCACGGGGCTGACAGAACGACGCATTCGGTATTATGAGAGCTTGCACCTTTTATCCCCACGGCGCAGCGAAGGCAACCAACGACTCTATTCCCAGCGAGACGTGGAGCGGCTCTTGGAAATCAAGCGCCTCTTGGAGTCAGGACTGACGCTGAAGGCGGTGCGGGCACGACTGTATGAGCCGCCCGAAGAGGTGGAGCGGGATGCAGAAAGCTACTTCGAAGGCAAGCGCATAGCGCATGGCGAGCGGCCTCGCCATGCATCGCTGTATCCGCTGAAGGACCGAGCGTCCATTATGCGGCGGTTGGTGAGGGACCAAGACAGGGAGGAGACAGACTAAGTGCGGACTCAAGCGGGCGAGCGTTTGGAAGTGCTCATCCCGGCCCAGGACATTCAGGCGCGGGTGGAGCATCTAGGCAAGAGAATTACACTGGACTATGAGGATAAGGAACTGGTACTCATCGCGATCCTGAAGGGGTCCTTTGTTTTTGTTGCGGACTTGGCGCGTGCCATTGACGTTCCGTTATCGGTCGACTTCATGGCCGTTTCATCGTACGGAATGTCCACCAAGTCTTCCGGTGTGGTGCGGATCATCAAGGACCTGGATTACAGCCTGGACGGAAAGCATGTGCTCGTGGTTGAGGACATTGTGGACACCGGACTGACTCTCAACTACATCTACGGACATGTGAAGTCGCGGGGAGCCATGTCGGTTAAGATTTGTTCGCTCCTGGACAAGGTGTCGCGCCGGCAGGTCGCAGTGCCGGTGCATTACAAGGGATTCGAAATTCCTGATGAATTTGTGGTCGGCTACGGACTTGACGTGGAAGAGCGCTATCGCAATCTGCCGGATGTTTGCCGGGTGGTTCGGAGTTAATGGCAAACATGGTGGTCGTGCTCGATTTCGGAGCGCAATACAATCAACTGATTGCTCGGCGGGTGCGTGAGGCCGAGGTGTTCTGCGAAGTTTTGCCTGGCGACACGCCTGCGGAGCGGATTCGCGCCAAGGAACCGCGCGCCATTATACTGTCGGGCGGACCGTCCAGTGTGTTCGCACCCGATGCGCCAACCATGGATCCCGCGATCTTTGAACTGGGAATTCCAGTCTTGGGCATTTGTTATGGAATGCAGCTGATGGCGCGCCTCTTGGGTGGGGATGTGAAGCCCGCTGAGGGTCGCGAGTACGGCCGTACGACGATGCGGAAGCTAGGGGATTCAACGCTTTTGGGCGATGTGCCTGAACAGTCCACGGTTTGGATGAGTCATGGCGATTTGGTCGCCAAGCCACCGGCGGGATTTGCCGTGTTGGCTCAGACCGACAAAACCCCCATTGCGGCAATGGGGAATGCGGAGAAAAACTTGTGGGCGGTTCAGTATCACCCGGAAGTCAACCATACCCAGGAAGGCTTCCGGGTGTTTACGAACTTCTTGTATCATATCGCAGGCATTGAGCCGGATTGGCGTCCGGACAACTTCATTCAGTCTGCAGTCGCTCACGTGTCTGAGGCGGTGGGCGATGGGCGGGCCCTGATTGCGTTGTCTGGCGGCGTGGATTCCGCGGTGGCGGGGGCGATTGCTCGGGAGGCCATCGGCGATCGATTGACGGCGGTGCTGATAGACCATGGACTTTTGCGTGAGGGTGAGGTCGAGGAGGTCAAAGAGGCCTTTTCTGACATTGACCTGCGTGTTGTGGACGCACGGCAGGAGTTTTTCGAGGCGCTGGCTGGCGTCACCGATCCCGAGCAGAAACGCAAGATTATCGGCCGCGAGTTCATTCGTGCGTTTGAACGGGCCCAGTCTTTGATCGGGGAACGTGAAGTCCTCATTCAGGGCACGGTTTATCCCGACGTGATTGAGTCAGGCGGAAAGAATGCCCATACCATCAAGTCGCACCATAATGTGGGGGGCTTGCCGGAGGACATGGCTTTTCGCGTGGTCGAGCCGCTGCGCTGGCTGTTTAAGGATGAGGTGCGCCGCGTGGGGCATGCGCTGGGGCTGCCAGACACGCTGGTATGGCGCCAGCCCTTTCCCGGTCCGGGATTGGCCGTGCGCATTATTGGCGAAGTGACCGAGGAGAAGGTTCAAGTGCTGCGTCATGCCGATGCCGTGGTGCGTCAGGAAATACGCCAGGCTGGTCTGGAGCGGAGCATTTGGCAGGCCTTTGCGGTGTTGCTGGATATTCGGTCCGTGGGAGTGATGGGCGATGCGCGCACGTACGGCCGTCCCATTGTTATCCGGGCGGTGGAAAGTCAAGACGGGATGACTGCCGATTGGGTCCACTTGCCGTATGAACTTTTGGATCGCATGGCCAATCGGATTGTGGGTGAGGTGGACGGTGTCAATCGAGTGGTCTATGACATCACCTCCAAGCCCCCTGGCACGATTGAATGGGAATAGGGACCAGTGAGCGAGCGAAGCGGCCGTGACATGCGGCCGCTTCGTTTTTATTGATCCGCATGGACGCCCATGATGCTGTAGCCTTGCAATCGGGGGTGATGCGATGGAACGCTGCAGCCCGCCCTCCCGTATGTCACGATTGAAACTAACATCTTCCGCTATCTGGACTGCGTCCCGTTTCATCGTTGCGATGTCGTTCACCATGCCCCCATCCGGATGTGTTCTCGCGCTGCGCGCGGTGATGACCTGCTGGTGTATGAATCATGCTGGTCCGGGAAAGACCAGGGTGGAAAACAACTGGTCAACAGCGAACGTTTCGTATAGAATTCTATTAGAACGTTCGGATATGGGGTGACAGAGTGATCGATCGATATTCACGTGATGCCATGAAAACCCTTTGGTCAGATCAGAATCGGTATGAGCGCTGGCTGGAAGTGGAGATTCTGGCGGCGGAAGCATGGGAGTCGCTCGGGCAGGTTCCGGTTGGTACTGCCCAAAGGCTTCGGGACAGGGCCCGGGTCGACGCAGCCCGCGTTGATGCTCATGAAGCGGTATACCATCATGACATGCTGGCCTTTATCAGCGCTGTCGCTGAGACTGTCGATGACGAGGATGCCAAATACATCCATTTTGGCCTGACGTCGACCGACGTGGTGGACACGGCGCTCGCCTCCTTGCTGACCGAGGCGCTGGACCTCATCCTGGAGGGTTTGGAGGGGCTGCGCGAGGCTGTTAAAGAAAGGGCGCTGGAGAATCGCGCGGTCGCCGCAATCGGCCGGACGCATGGCATTCATGCGGAACCGACCAGTCACGGACTGAAGTGGGCCTTGTGGTGGTTGGAGTTGGGACGCGACCTTGAACGTGTGCGTCATGCCCGAGAGGGTATGGCGGTGATGAAGCTGTCGGGCCCGGTGGGCAATTACGCCAATTTGCCGCCCGCGATTGAAGAGTTTGTTGGAGCGCGCATGGGGCTCCGGCCGGCGCCGCTTTCGACCCAGGTGCTTCAAAGGGACCGCCATGCCGAGGTGATCACCAGTCTTGCCATTCTCGGAAGCACACTCGACAAAATCGCCACCGAAATCCGTCATTCGCAACGGACTGAAGTGGGGGAGTTGGAAGAGCCGTTCTCGGCGGGTCAGCGCGGTTCGTCTGCCATGCCGCATAAAAAGAATCCGATCAAGTGCGAGCAAATTTCTGGACTGGCCCGCCTGCTCCGCGGCTATGTGGTGCCGGCGTTGGAGGACATGCCGCTTTGGTACGAGCGGGATATCTCCCATTCGTCAGTCGAGCGGGTACTGCTGCCTGATGCGACGACCCTGGCGGACTACTTGCTGGTGCAAATGACCCGCGTCGTGAAAGGACTGACGATTCGCGCCGATCGCATGCGGGAGAATTTGGAGATGACGGGGGGCCTGGTGTTTTCGGGCAAGGTGCTGTTAGCGCTGGTGGACCGGGGAATGACCCGTGACCATGCGTACGATGTCGTACAGCGCCATGCCATGGCGGCCACGGGAGATCGTTCGCGAACTTTTCGGGTTCGGCTCATGGAGGACCCCGAGGTGCAGGCACTGATATCGCGGGAGGATCTGGCTGCGCTTTTCGACATTGCTCCCTATTTGAGTCAAGTCGACACCATCTATCGGCGCATTGGACTGATTGACTAATTTAAGGAGGATACCTGTGAATCTTCTCTATGAAGGCAAGGCAAAGCGCGTGTATGCGACCGACAACTCCGACCGGGTGCGTGTGGAGTTCAAGGACTCCGCCACCGCGTTCAACGGGCAAAAGAAGGCGGAAATCACCGGCAAGGGCGTGGTCAATACCGCTGTAACAGCCAGACTTTTTGGCTGGCTCCAAGAGCACGGCATTCCGACGCATTTCATCGAACAGCTGGACGACAGGAACCTCTTGGTGGATCGCCTGAGCATGGTCGGACTCGAAGTGGTGGTGCGCAATTGGGTGGCTGGGTCGCTGCACACGCGCACCGGCCTTCCGGAAGGTACGCCCATGGATGATCCCGTCCTAGAGTTCTACTACAAAAATGATGCGCTGGGCGATCCATTGCTGAATGAGGATCACATTCGACTCCTCGGCTTGGCCAGCCCCGATTTGATTGCGCGGCTGCGGCAGGAGGCGCTCCGCATCAACCAGGTGCTGAAGCCGTTTTTTCTCCAGCGGGGCATTGTGCTGGTTGACTTTAAGCTGGAGTTCGGTCGGGACGCCGAGGGCAATCTGAAGCTGGGGGATGAGATTTCGCCCGACACCTGCCGCTTGTGGGATCGAGAAAGTGGAGAGCGTTTGGACAAGGATCGCTTTCGGCGCGACTTGGGCGGCGTGGAAGACGCCTATCAGGAAATCCTCAAAAGGGTGGTGAACTGATGGCCGCATTTGAAGCGGTAGTGACGGTGACCTTGAAGCCCGAAATTCTGGACCCCGCCGGGGAAGCCACTCAGGGTGTGTTGCACCACATGGGATACGCCGTTCGCGACTTGCGCATTGGTCGGCATATCCGACTGACGGTCGAGGCGAAGGACGCGGAGGAAGCGGAAGGCCTGGCCGGACAAATGGCGGAGGAGCTTTTAGCCAACCCGGTGATGGAGACCTTCCGCGTTGAGGTTTCAGCGCTATGAGGATCGGCGTGGTGACTTTTCCAGGATCCAACTGCGACACCGATACGCTCGAAGCGTTGGAATCGCTGGATGTGGGGGTCGAGTCTATCTGGTACCAGGATGCGGACTTGGCGCAGGTGGATGGTGTCATATTGCCCGGAGGTTTTTCCTACGGCGACTACCTTCGAAGTGGGGCGCTGGCCGCAAAGGCTCCGGTCATGGCGGCGATTCGTGCGCAGGTGGAGGAGGGTGCCCTTCCCGTGCTGGGGATCTGCAATGGATTCCAGATACTGACCGAGAGCGGTCTTCTCCCGGGCACGCTCAGACCCAACCGGCACGGTGAGTTTCGCTGCGACTGGCAGACCCTCCGGGTTGTTGAGGCGTCGCCGTTCTTTCCCGGTTTGATGCCGGGAGAGCTGCTGCGCCTGCCCATCGCGCACGGCGAAGGAGCTTTCTATGTCCCGCCAGGCACATTGGCTACGGTGTTTCAGCAAGGGGAGGCATGGTTGCAATACGTGGACGAGTCGGGGCTCTTGAATGCCGTGATTAATCCCAATGGCTCGATGGCCAACCTGGCTGGCATCAAGAGGGGATCGGTCGCGGCCCTGATGCCGCACCCGGAGCGGGCGATGGCAGACTATTTGGGTTCAAGTGACGGCCGCCGCCTCTTGTCGGCGTGGCTTAAGGGCATTGGCCAGGAGGGATCGTATGCGGGCTGAGGACGTCGGATTATCCCAAGCGGAATACCAGCGAATTTTGGAGCTCATGGGACGGGAACCGAACGACTTGGAACTGGGGTTGTACGGAGCGTTGTGGTCCGAGCACTGCAGCTATAAGAGCTCCAAGTCGCTGTTGGCGCACTTGCCCAATCGAGGCGAGGCGGTGGTTCAGGGTCCCGGCGGCAATGCCGGGGTGGTGCGTCTCGCCGAGGGAGTTGAGATCGCGTTTAAGGTGGAAAGCCATAATCATCCCTCCTATGTGGAGCCTGTCCAAGGGGCGGCGACGGGTGTGGGCGGCATTCTGCGGGACATCATTGCCATGGGAGCGCGCCCCATTGCGGTCGCGGATGCGTTGAGATTTGGAACAGACCGTCCTAGCATGCAGCTCCTGGAGGGCGTTGTGAAAGGGGTCGGCCAATACGGCAACGCCATCGGCATTCCGACGGTCACGGGAGACATTGGGTTTTCCTCCACCTATCGCGCCAATCCGCTGGTCAACGTGATGGCCCTCGGCGTGCGCCGTCCTCAGGAGGCCATTGGAGCGGCGACCGCAGAGCCCGGCCAGCTTTTGGTCCTGGTGGGGCAGCGTACGGGCCGCGATGGAATCCACGGGGCCAGTTTGTTGGCATCCCGCGATTTCGATGAGGAAAGCCAGGAACTGCGGCCTACGGTGCAAGTGGGCGACCCGTTCCTCGGCAAGCTCTTGATGGAGACCACCTTGCAGGCGGTCAAGGAGGGTCTCTTGGGGGCCTTGCAGGATTTGGGCGCGGCGGGACTGACCTCCGCAGTAGCCGAATTGTGTGAGAGCTCAGGGGTGGGAGCGGTCCTGTGGTTGGATCGCGTGCCGCTCCGTGAACCGGGGCTGACGCCGTACGAAATTATGCTGTCCGAAACGCAGGAACGGATGCTGATGGTGGTGCCGGAGGGAAATCTGAGCCGCCTTCAGGCAATCTGCGAACACTATGAGATTTTGGCGACCGTCATTGGTGAGGTGACGGTCGGCCACCAGTTGATTATTCATCACCACCGCGTCGAAGAAGCGCATCTGAACACGACGTGGCTGGTGGGTACGGCACCACGCCGCCCGGTGGACGAATTGTGGTGGGATGGCTTGAACTCTTCAGCGACATTGGACGAGGCTCTCCCCGAGGTGCCATCCTTCAGCGTCGGCTTGCTGTTGAAGGTGCTGAGTCATCTCGATGTGCGTGACCGTTGGTCGGTCTATCGCCAGTACGATTCCATGATTCAGACCCGCACGGTGCTTGGCCCGGGCCACGACGCGGCCGTGTTGAAACTCCGCGGATTGGAGCCAGGGATTGCGTTGACGGTGGCGGGACCTGGACGGTGGACGGCGGTCGATCCGTACGCTGGCGGTGCGGGAGCGGTGTATCGCGCGTTGTCGGCCCTCGCCGCTCAAGGCGCATCGCCGCTTGGACTGACGGACGGCATCAATGCCGGCAACCCGGACAAGCCGGAAAGCTATCGAGCCATGGCCATGGTCATTCGGGGGGTCGCCGACGCAGCGCGTGCCACCGGCGTTCCGGTTACGGGAGGCAACGTGTCGTTGCACAACGAAACCCAAGGCGAACCCATTTGGCCCACGGTCATCGTGGGAGCGGTCGGACGCCACCCGCGTCCGGAAGAGCCCGTGCGCGACCGCTTGAGCGAAGTGGGGGAGCGGCTGTTCCTTCTCAATCCGGCTCCCTTGAACTGGGGCGGATCGGCGGCCGCGTGGACCACGGGTCAACCTACCGCGTATCCGCGGGTGGATGGCGATCGCGCCCGGCGCGTTTTGGAGGCCGTGCGGGATTGGGTAGCGGCAGAGCATCCGCGGGCCATGCGGGTGATTGGTGACGGAGGACTGGGGGCCACGTTGGTGCGCTTATGGGTCGCCAGCGAGCCAAGCCTCGGGATAGAGGTTCAGTTGGCAGAGAAGAGCCCCCAGGAAAAGACTCTTCGTTTTTACAACGAGTCGCCGTTACAGTGGATCGCTGTTCTTGCGGAGGACGACGTGGACCGGGCCATCGCTTGGTGGACCCGTGAGAGCCTCGCCTATGCAGAACTGGGACGGGTGACGGAGAGTGGCTTATGCATCGTCGACGGCCGCTATCAGTGGGCCTACAGTGACGTGATGGCAGTCTGGCACCAGGCCTACAAGGAGGTCGAGGCATGAGTTTCGAACTTCACGAGGAATGCGGTGTGTTTGGCATCTGGGGCGATGCCGATGCAGCTCAAAAAGCCTATTGGGGCACATTCAGCCTTCAGCACCGCGGACAGGAAAGTGGCGGGCTGGCGGTTCTCGACCACGGCACCCTCTCCGTGGACAAGGGGATGGGATTGTTTCAAGACGCGGTACCGGTCAAAAACCGCCGTGGAGAGGCGGCCATCGGCCACGTCCGCTATTCCACCACTGGAGAATCGGCCGAGGTCAACGCCCAGCCGCTATTGATGCACACGCGCTTTGGACCGTTGGCGTTGGCGCATAATGGGAACTTGGTCAATCACGAATCGTTGCGGCGCGAGTTGGAGCATGAAGGCGCCATTTTTCAGGGGACCAGCGACAGCGAGGTGTTGGCGCATCTCTTGGCACGGAGCCGACAAAAAGAGTTTCAGGATGCTCTGATGGAGGCTTCCCAAAGTCTCAAGGGCGGATTCGCGTTTGTGCTGCTAACCTCTGATGGGCTCTACGGCATTCGCGATCCGCGGGGCATTCGGCCGCTGGTGCTGGGCCGCACACACGAGGGGGCCTGGGTTTTGGCGTCGGAAACCTGTGCGCTGGACATGATTGACGCCGTCTGGGTTCGTGATGTCAAGCCAGGTGAGCTGATTTGCATCTCCAGCCGCGGCATGGAGAGCACCATGTTTCACGAGAGTGAGGGGCAGAACGCCTGCGCCTTTGAGGTTATTTACTTTTCGCGGCCGGATTCCCAGCTTGAGGGCCAAAGCATGCATCTGAAGCGCCGCCTGCTGGGACAGAAGCTGGCAGAGGAAGCGCCGGCGCAGGCGGACGTGGTGGTAGGGGTGCCTGATTCGAGCCTCCCGGCCGCGATGGGCTACGCGGAGGAGTCCGGCATTCCGTTTGATTTTGGACTGGTCAAGAACCGCTATATTGCCCGCACATTCATTGCCCCCAAGGCGGAAATGCGTTCGCAGGGCGTCCAGTTAAAACTCTCCGCGGTCACCGAAGTCGTTGAGGGAAAGCGCGTGGTGCTCATCGATGACAGCCTCGTACGCGGCACGACCTCGCGCCACATTATCCGGCTTCTCCGGCGGGCAGGGGCTCGTGAGGTGCATATGCGCATCGCCTCGCCGCCGTATTTGGAGCCTTGCCATTACGGCATTGACACCTCCCGCGCCGGGGAACTGGCGGCCCGGAACCTAACGGTCAAGGAACTGGCGGAAATGGTCGGGGCCGACTCGCTCGCGTTTTTGTCGCCGGAGGGCCTGTTGGGCGCGTTGGGACCGCAGGGATGGTGTCTCGCTTGTTTCGGCAAGGGATATCCCGTGCCCATTGAGGAGGATGTCCATGCCCAATGATGAGGTCAGGAAGCCGATGACCTATGAGTCGGCTGGGGTGAGCATCAGTCGCGGCAACCAGGCGGTTGAATGGATAAAGCCGTTGGCGGCCAGCACCCGTCGCCCAGAGGTGGTGGCGGACGTCGGAGGATTTGCCGGCGCCTTTCGCGTGGGAGACACGGAACTGTTGGCCGGGGCCGATGGTGTCGGGTCCAAGCTGATGCTGGCCCAAGCGCTGGGGCGATACGACACCATCGGCATCGACTTGGTGGCCATGAATGTCAATGATGTGCTGGCTGCCGGCGGTGAACCGCTTTTTTTTCTCGATTACGTCGCTGTCGGGAAGCTGAACCCCGAGCGCGTGCGCGATTTGGTTGCGGGGGTCGCCGCCGGATGCCGCGAGGCGGGCGCTGCGCTTTTGGGGGGCGAGACGGCGGAAATGCCGGACCTCTACGCGGGAGAGGACTTTGATCTCTCGGGATTTGCCGTAGGACGCCGTGAATATCGGCCTCTCGGCTCACCAACCCCGGGAGACCTGTTGCTGGGGTTGGAATCGTCTGGGTTCCACAGCAACGGGTACCAACTGGTTCGCTCCGTCGTGCAGGAAAGCGGCCATTCCTACGACGAGCGTTTTCCCGCCCTGGGCGAGGATACGCTGGGCGCGGTGCTGTTGCGTCCGACGCGCATCTATGTGCGCCCGATACGGGCTTTGTGGACGGTGCTGAACGTGAAGGCCATGGCACATATTACCGGTGGGGGACTCATCGAGAACGTGCCGCGGACTCTCGGCGGATTGGGCGTTCAGTTGCTGAAAGACCAATGGAATTGGCCGGCCGAAATGCAGCTCATTCAAGAGTGGGGGCGCATTCAGCAGGCGGAGATGTTGCGGACTTTCAACTGTGGCATCGGCTTTACCGTCGTGGTGGCGGAAGCGGACGTTGTGCGTGCGCAAGCTGTTTTGGAAGAGCACGGCGTTCGGTCGTATGTGATTGGGCGCATCGTGGACCACCCGGGGGTAATCGTGGGATGAAATGGGCGGTGTTGGTGGGGGGAACCGGATCCAACCTCGAAGCCATTCTCTCCAGTGGGTTGGATGTCCGGCTGGTGATTTCCCACCGTGCCCAAGTGCGCGCGTTGGGTGTTGCGGCACAGCACGGCGTCCCCACCCGGGTCATCGTGGGACGGGACTACCCTGACCGGGCGGACTATGACGCATCCCTGCGCGGCCAATTGGAGGAATTTGACATCGAGCGGGTGGCCATGGCGGGATTTCTGCGCTGGCTTCAGCCCGAGACCATTCGGGTGTATCAAGGACAGATTCTGAATCTGCATCCCTCACTGCTTCCCGCCTACCCGGGCCTTCACGCCATCGAGCAGGCGTTTGAAGCAAGGGTCTGGTGGACAGGCGTGACGGTCCATTTTGTGGATGAAGGACATGACACAGGGCCAATCGTGGCGCAAGCTCCGGTGCCTCGCATGGCTGATGATACGCTCGAAACGCTTTCCGACCGCATTCATCGCACCGAGCACGCCCTTTACCCAAAAGTTCTTCACGCGGTGGACCGGGGGGCCGTCTGGCTCCAGGACCACGTTGTGACGTATGCCAAGGAGGATGACGCATGGATTCATGGGCACTTTTAAGCGTAAGCGACAAAACGGGCTTGGAGAGTCTGGCCCGTCATTTAGACCAACAGGGCCTGAAACTCATGGCCACGTCCAGCACGGCACGGCATCTCGAGTCTTTGGGACTGGAAGTGCGCACGGTGGAGTCGCTGACCGGCTTCGGCGAAATTTTGGACGGACGTGTGAAAACGCTCCACCCCTTGATCTACGGTGGATTGTTGGCCTCGTCGGCACCTCAGCATCAAGCGCAGCGGGAACAAATGGGGGCGCCTGACATTCGTGTGGCGATTGTCAATTTGTATCCCTTTGAAGAGCGATGGCAGGCCGGTGTCGAAGGCGGTGACCTCATCGAGGAGATTGATATTGGCGGCGTGTCGCTGATTCGGGCGGCGGCCAAGAATTATGAACGCGTGGCGGTGCTGGTTGACCCCACCCAGTATGAGGAATTCATGGCCACTCCCGCACTGAGTCAGAACGACGCCTTCCGGCGGCGTCTCGCGGTCGAGGCATTTCGCCATGTAGCCTATTACGATGCCGTTATAGCTGGGGCTTTGGGTCAAGAGGATGCCTCTTGGCCGGATTTGTGGACTCTGGCGGGCCGGCGCCGAGGCTCCCTGCGCTATGGGGAAAATCCCCATCAACCGGGGGCGTTCTATCAATCGCCCCGCCATGACGGGTTTGCGGCGGCCGATCTTCTTCAGGGCAAGGCTCTGTCCTTCAACAATTATGCCGACGCCGATACCGCAGTGCGGTTGGCCAAGGATTTCGAAGCGCCCGCTGCGGTCGTGGTGAAGCATCAAACCCCGTGCGCCGTGGCTTTGTCGGATACGGTTCTGGATGCATATCAGCGCGCACATGATGCGGATCCTGTGTCCATTTTTGGCGGAGTGGTGGCGGTGAATCGTCCCATTGACGGACCCTTGGCCGAGAAGTTGGTGGATATTTTCCTGGAAGTCATCGTCGCACCGGACGTGACCGATGCGGGACGGGCTGTCTTGGCCCGGAAGAAAAATCTGCGTGTCTTGACGATGTCGTTTGAGCGCAGTCCGAGTTGGGATCTCAAGGGGATCCTGGGCGGCTTCCTAATTCAGCCTGCGGATGACTTTATCAACGCTCCTGCCCTTTGGCGCCATGTGGCTGGACCTAATCCGGAAAGCGGCATGGCTGGGGATGTGGAGCTGGCATGGAAGACGGTGGCGCGCGTCAAGTCCAATGCGATTGTGGTCGTCAAGGATGGTGTGACCATCGGGATTGGCGGAGGGCAAACCAATCGCGTTGATGCTGCGCGTCAGGCGCTGGATCGCGCAGGGGATGCGGCGCGGGGAGCCGTATTGGCCTCCGACGGCTTTTTCCCCTTTGGAGACGTTCTAGCGCTGTGCCGGGAACGCGGCATTCACACAGTGGTGCAACCGGGTGGCTCGTTGCGGGATGAGGAATCCATTGAGGCCGCCGACGATGCGGGCATTACGCTCATCATGACAGATGAGCGGCATTTTCGGCATTAAGGGGGAACGGCGTTGGAACGAGATGTGGTGGTGGTAGGATCGGGCGCGCGGGAGCACGCGATTGTCCACGGATTGGCACAGAGCGGGGCCACAGTCTGGGCAACGCCGGGCAACGCGGGTATGGCGGAAGAAGCGGAAATCTTCGCAGCAGCGACGCCCGCCGAAATGGTCCAGTTTTTCGGAAGCCGCCGTCCTCTGGTCGTCATTGGACCGGAGGCCCCCTTGGCGGCGGGATGGTCCGATGCGCTGCGGGAGGAAGGCTTTCCGGTGGTGGGACCTTCAGCGCGGGGAGCACTCTTGGAAAGCAGCAAACGCCTGGCCAAGGAGGTCATGCGGAACTATGGCGTTCCCACGGCAGAGGCCAAGACCGCCTATAACCCGGACCAACTGGCGGCGTGGGTTGGAGCCGAGACCCGGTGGCCGAAGGTGTTCAAGCAAAGTGGGCTAGCCCAAGGAAAAGGCGTGCGGATCCTGGCTGACCCGGTCGAGGCGCTGGCGACGGTGGAGCAGTGGCGAGAGTTGCCGCAGATTTGGCAGGATGGCATCCTCTATGAAGACTTCTTAACGGGTTATGAGCTTTCTGTGCAAGTCGTCACCAACGGTCATGAGTATGAGTGGCTTCCCGTCGCTCGGGACTACAAGCGGCTGACACCGGATCCCAAGAGTCCCAACACGGGTGGGATGGGGGCGGTCGCACCGATTCTGGATCTGGATGCCAATGCCGTGGACCGGATCAATCGGCAAGTCTTTGACCCCATAATGACCTACTTGACTGAGGAAAAGATTCTTTACCGGGGTGTCTTGTACGCGGGGCTGATGATGACCGACGACGGAGTGCAGGTTTTGGAATTCAACGTCCGCATGGGGGATCCGGAAACGCAGGCGGTGATTCCTTCGTTGGCGGTGGATTGGTGGGAATTTTGGCTAGCGTTGAGCCACGGCCAAGTCCCCAAGGTGCCGCCGCCGCATCGGGCAGCGGTGGCGGTCGTCATGGCCGCCCAGGGATACCCAGAAAAACCGGTCAGCGGTCTTCCCATTCGATTGGGCGACGCACTGCCGGATACGCTTTTGTACCACGCGGCGACCACCAAACGCCAGGGGGGTTGGGAAAGTGACGGCGGCCGGGTCCTCACCATCGTGGGGCTTGCCGATTCAGTGCCTGAGGCGCGGGGACGGGCTTACGCCCGTGTCCGCCGGGTGCAGTTTCCCGATAGCTATCATCGGCCTGATATTGGGGAATAGCGGAAGAGTGGGGCGGGAGCGGACAGCGCTTCCGCCCCACTCATTTCGGGATCGTTGCGCGTCGTCTCTAAGCATAGTATTATAGGCATAGAAAGGTAGGGGTGAGGGAATGGATGCTCTGATGCCCTCCGTGCCGACATTGCTGGTGCTTCAGGCACTGGAGGAAAGTCCGCTGCATGGATATGCCATTGCGCGATGGATTGAAGACGAGTCGAGCGGCGTTCTGACTATGAAGGAAGGGACGCTTTATCCGGTGCTGCATCAGTTGGAGCGGAAGGGCCTCGTGGTGGGCGAGTGGGTTGAGATGGGACGGCGCACCAAAGTCTATCGCCTGACCAGCAGCGGGCGGCGGCAGTTGGTGGATTCTCGGCAGGAGTGGGCAATCAAGGCGCCCGCCATTAACCGGCTGGTTCTCAGGGAGGGATAGCGGATGGAGTGGTCAGAGTATCTCCTGATGGTAACCGAGGGAATGGACTCGGTGGAGGCCCAAGCCGTACGGGAGGAGCTCTCGGGGCATTTGGAGGCTCTCTATGAGGAGCTCCTGGAAGGCGGCCTTGGGGCGACTGAAGCCCAGGCGGAAGCGATGCGGCGCCTGGGGGATGTCGGACTCCTGCGCCAGTCCTTCGCCGATGCGTTTCCCTCCCGCCGCTATCCTACTTGGTTGCGGTTGGTGGTGTTGGTCCCACTCGGGTTCGGATCCTTGCGGGTGATGCTGGGACACCCTGATTGGATGATGGCGGTGTTGCTGAACGCAGTCGTCGTGGGCATGATCGGGCTGGGGCGGCCAACCCGCGACATCCCCCGGGCATTTCTCGTGGGCCGATGGTTTCAAACCCATTGGCCGATCCTGGCCTCCGCGGCGTTGGCGGGAATCGGCGCGGCACTTCGCCCCTGGTGGAACGGGGCACCTATCGACGGACTCCCGGCATCCATGGCAGGAGCCATGCCGTTTGCGCTCTATCTTCTTCCTTATGGCGGAGTGGCGATGGCAACCCGCTGGGGACGGGTGAGCGCACAATCCAGCATGTGGGCTGTCGGCGTGGCATTTACTGTGTTCTCTTTCGTCGCCGGGGCGGTCTTTTTGCGGCTGTGGCCGGCGGCTCCGGTGACGGGGATTGATTGGTATGGCGGGTACGGGGTGGGGATTGGTTCGGTGGAGTGGGCTGGACCCATTGCCATTCTTTACACCGCGTTGAGCTGGGTAACGGCGCGTGGGGTGCTGTGGCTCCGTTCCCAGATGATGGTTTTGCACTTCAAGACTCGACTCCGCGCGCAGAAATAAGTGCGGTCGGAAACCCCTTTCTCTCGGTGGAAGGGGTTTTTTGCGAAAAAAATGCTGGCGCAGTGACTTTTGAGGGGAAGAGACGCTCTAATGAAGGAAAAGGAGCGATGACGGTGGATGAAGAGGCCTATATCCAAGCGGTGCTGCATGGCAATCGCGAGGCCTTTCAGCCTCTCATCGAACCGCATGTGGACGTTTGGCTGCGCATTGCCATGGCATGGCTGGGCAACGCCGCCGATGCCGAAGATGCCGTGCAAAATGCCTTGGTGAAATGTTATCAGCACTTAGGGCAGTTTCGCCGTCAGGCGCAGTTTGCCATTTGGGTGCGACCGTGTGGTGGATGGGTTGAAGCTGGCGCTTACAACGGGCGGAATTCTTTGCGAAAGCGCGTTGTTGACTGGCGCGGTGGCGAGCATCACATGGTTCCTGAAGGCGGCGCCGCGGGGAGACATTGAGATGAGGGAGCGGGCGCGATGAAGGGGTGGATGAAGTGGCTCGGGATGTTGGCGATTGTTGTGGGATTGATCTGGGCAAGTCCCGGCCTACGCATTCATGCGCAGAATGTATCCCAGTCGCTGGGAAATTATGTGGTTCCGGCCGGCAAGACAGTGCACGGGAATGTGACGATGAATGTTGGCAATGTGGTGGTCCGCGGAACCGTGGACGGCAATGTGACGGTCAACGTCGGAAATGTTGTGGTCTATGGGGTCGTGACCGGCAATGTCAACGTGGGAACTGGCCACATCGGGGGACCCGGCCGCATCGACGGATCGCGGTCGGTGGGCATCGGGAGCACCAATACGGCTCCGATCGTCAATATCGGTCCGTGGGCCCAGTGGCGATTCCCCGGCGTGCCTGGCCTTGGCTGGCTTACGGACGGCTTTCTGTCGCGGTTTGTCGCACGGCTTGCCATGAATTTGGTGGTGAGCGGCATCCTGGTGACGATTTTCCCAGCCGCATTGAGGCAAGTTATCGGGGACATTGAAAGCAATCCCGTCAGGGCCGGAGCCACGGGCTGTCTGAGCTTGGTCGCCTGGTTGGTGGCCATGGTGGGTCTGGCGGTCATCATCATTGGGATTCCGCTCAGCATTTTGCTCGCGATTGCTGGCGTCATTGCGATGCTGCTGGCCAATGCTGCGGTGGTATGGCTGATTGGTCTCAGGGTGGAGCGCACGGCATGGCCGGATCGGGGCGTCAAGCCGTATGTGGCCATCGGGATCGGCGGAGCACTGTTGACTGTGGTGGAGTTGATACCCGGAATTGGTGCCATCATCGAGCTGATTGTGGTGTAGATTGGCATCGGAGCCATAATTCGGACCCGCATGGGACTATCCGTTCCATGGCTTCCGCCAAGGAATTAATTGGATTGGTAAAAGCGCGGACCAACGGGCATCCTCGACGTTAGATATTGCAGCGGGGGTGCAGACATGGGGCAGCGGTGGCGGATCGGCCTAATCGCGTTAATGGCGGGCACGGTGGTGTTGTCCGGATGCAGTATCAGCATGGGGTCGCCTTCGCCCGAGCATGGCACTACCACATCAAGTCACCAATCGGGCGGGAGTGGGGCGAGTCAGGGGAGCGGTGGGTCCTCGGGCGGTTCCAGCGGCGGCAGTTCCGGCGGGTCTAGCGGTGGGGGTTCCTCGGGGGGATCCAGCGGGTCCAGTTCGTCAGGAGGTTCCAGCTCCTCGGGGAGCTCGCCTTCCATTGAAGTGCAAAAGGCGGTCCGTGATGAGATGGAAACGCCGAAAATGCAAAAGATGATTGCCGAAACCATCTCCTCGACACAACTGCAGCAAGCCTTAATGACGCCGGCTGGGCAGAGCGTGTTGGAAAAGGCGGTGCTAATGACCCTCTCCAGTCCCACCTTTAAAAAGGAAATCGAAACTGATGTCACAAAGTCCATGTCCTCCCCGCAAATTACCAGCGTCATCGACATGGCCGTCAAGTCCAGCATGATGAAGATGGCCACCAGTTCCAGCAGCAGTTCGAGCAGCGGCGGATCTTCCAGCTCCTCCGGGGGCGGTGGCTCCAGTTCGTCCGGATCGAGTTCCGGAGGCGGCAGTTCTGGCGGCGGGGGATCCTCCGGGGGCTCCTCAAGCGGGTCCGGTTCGTCCAAGTCTGGCGCGGGATCGACCTAGCCAAAGTGTTCCAGCCCTTCTGACGCTAATTAGTTGCCGTGGTGAAATAACCTGCGTATTCTAGTCGTGTAGGCAACTCGCGAGAGGTGAATCGACCTTTCGGGACGTGGAAGGGGGCACGCGGGCTATTCCCGCATTCGCGCATATGAATCCCAAATTAAAGAACCATGATACTGATATGCTGTGTCAAGCCATGTTGAGTTTAAAGACGGTAGACGAGTGTTACGCCTTTTTGGAGGATATCCTGACAATTAGCGAGATCCAGTCCATTGCCCAGCGGTTGGCGGTGGCGCGGATGCTTGATCAAGGGCAGACCTATGATGACATTGAAAAGGTGACGGGGGCATCGTCTGCGACCATCTCCCGGGTCAAGCGGTGTCTGACCTTCGGCGCTGACGGGTATCGCCTGGTGTTGGATCGGACGCAGGAACTCAGCTGAAATTCGCTCTCCTCATACGAGGAGGGCTTTTTTTGGGGCTCTTTGTATGCCATAATACATCAGGAATGCATTAACTAATTAAAGTAGTGGGGTGAAGTGGGATGGATTTAACGGCCGTGATGGTGGAAATGGGTTTTCTCGAGGGGGGCACACCTAAAGGTTTCCGCATCGGCAACAACCGCTTAACATTGTGGGTGCGTGGGCAGCCGGAAAGACGCGCGCGGGCGGAGTTGGAATCTCTCTATCAGCGCATCGCGAAAGCCTATGATGTGACGGTCGTGTCCTCCGATCGGTCCACTGCGGGCAACGGACTGACAACAGCAGCTCCAACCATACAGTTGGTTCTCTCCATGGCTAGCGTGTCCCAACCAGATATTTGGGTGGTCGCGGAAAACCCCGACCAGGCGGAGGCCGAGCGTCAGCGCTGGGTCAACCGCGGATACCGGGTGGCGGTAGTGGACACGGTGAGCCCGGATGCGCCGGGACTGGTGGTGTCCATGGCGGGTGACGCGCCAAACTATGATGGAAGGCTCCCGCGCAAGCCGGTTGCTGATCAGATGGTGCAATCATGGCACTAGCTGTCCCGGTACTGATATAATCAAGGTATCAGTGCTGGGAGGAACCCCTAAATGAGTTTGCTAGACGAATTGAATGAGCCCCAACGTCAGGCCTGTTTGGTGACGGACGGGCCTGTGTTGGTATTGGCGGGCGCGGGGAGCGGAAAGACCCGTACCTTGACTTATCGCATTGCCCACCAAATCCAGAGCTGCGGGGTGCATCCCGGTCAGATTTTGGCTTTTACCTTCACCAATAAAGCGGCCCGAGAGATGAAGAATCGCATCAGCGCGCTTGTGGGACCGGACAGTCGCTTCATGTGGATTGGGACGTTCCACTCGGTGGCCGTGCGCATTCTGCGGGAAAATATTCGGCATCTCGGTTATGATGACCGCTTTGTGGTGTACGACACCGATGATAGCAAGGCGCTTCTGAAGGATATTGTGCGGGAGTTGAACTGGGATGACAAGGAGTGGCCGCCGTCCCTGTTTCAGAACGCGATCAGCCGGGCAAAAAACCGCTTTCAATCACCGGCCCAATGGGACGATCCCAGCTTTTTTGGAGAACGCGTTGGCGAGGTGTACCGGCGCTATCAAAAACGCTTGAAGGATCTCAATGCCCTTGACTTTGACGATCTCATCTTTCAAACCGTTTCGCTTCTGGAAACCCGCCAGGAGGTGCGCGACCACTATCAACGCCGATTCCGCCATGTGCTGGTGGACGAGTACCAGGACACCAACTTGGCTCAGTACCAGATGGTTCGGCATTTGGTGGGTCCGGAGGGAAACATTTGCGCGGTGGGCGACGATGACCAGTCCATTTATGGATGGCGAGGCGCGGACATGCGCAACATCTTGGAATTCCAACGAGATTTTCCCGGGGCGCAAATTGTGCGTCTGGAGGAAAACTACCGTTCCACCCAGGTGATTCTGGACGCCGCCAATGCGGTCGTGAAGCATAATCATGAGCGCCTTGGAAAAGAATTATGGACGCGGAAGGGCGAAGGTGACCAGATTCGGCTCTACCGGGCGCCGGACGAGGAGAGTGAAGCGTGGTACGCAGCCGAGGTCATTCACGAGGCAGTGCGGCGCGGCAGGCGTCTCTCAGACTGCGCCATTCTTTACCGAACCAATGCACAATCCCGCGCCTTTGAAATGGCCATGGCGAGAGCCGGCATCACGTATCGCCTGGTTGGCGGCAAGCGGTTTTATGAGCGCAAGGAGGTTAAGGATGTCTTAGCCTATCTCCGCGTGGTGTTTAATCCATCAGATGACATGTCGCTGTTGCGGGTGATCAACTATCCGCGCCGCGGTATTGGCGATGTGGCCCAGCGCCGCCTCAGGGAGTTTGCCCAAGAGCAGAATCTGTCGCTGGCGGAAGCATTGCAGCAGGCCGATGCCGTGGAGGGACTCTCGGCCCAGGCTCGCCGAGCTTCTCAGGACATGGCCGAGCTGTTGGGGCGATTTCGTGGGCAAGAGGGCGAAAGCTTGGCTGACCGAGTCCGGCATATTGCCGAGGCCAGTGGCATTATGATGCAGCTGCGGCAAGAGCGGACGCGCGAAGCGGACGATCGGCTGGAGAACATTGGCGAGCTGATTTCCGAGGCCAAGCGGTTTGAGGACGAGCAAGGGACCCCCGATTTGGGAGAGTTTTTAGGATGGGTGTCCTTGGTATCGGATTGGGACGAGACCGATGAAGATGGCGGTGGAGTCTGGCTCATGACGGTGCACAGCGCCAAAGGGCTGGAGTTCCCACTGGTCATTGTCGGAGGGCTCGAGGAAGGCGTTTTCCCGCATGCGCGCTCCATGGACGAGGGTACGGTCGAGGAGGAGCGCCGCCTCATGTATGTAGCCGTGACACGGGCTGAAGAGGAGCTCTACTTGACGAATGCCGAGACGCGGACCATGCTGGGGCGCACCACGGCCAACCCGGCCTCGCGATTTATCAAGGAAATTCCCGAGTCGCTGATTAGTCGGGGCCAGCGCCTGGCGGCGCCGGATCGGGCCACGGGGGCGGCCAGTCACCGCGTGGAGGGCTTGGAGCTGGGCCAGAAGGTGCGGCACCCTCGTTTTGGATGGGGGACCATCGTGGCGCTTCGGGGAGAAGGGGATGATACGGAAGTGACAATTGCCTTCCCTGGGGGCGGGGTCCGGTCGTTCTTGGCTAAATTTGCCCAGCTAACGCGAGAGGAGACCGGACTGAGTGGAGCGTGAAGCGGCGCGGGCGCGTATGGAGACTTTGCGGGAGGTTTTGGCCCGTTACAGCCACCAATACTATATCCTGAATGCCTCTGAGGCAAGCGACGCAGAGTATGACCAGCTAGCCCGCGAGTTGGAGCAATTGGAGCGCGAGTACCCCGAGTATGCTGTCAGCGACTCGCCCATCCGCAAGGTAGGGGGCGGCATATCGCCGGACTTTAAGACGGTGCGGTTTGAGAAGCCTGTGCTGAGCTTGGGTAATCTCCACTCCTTTGAAGAATTTGCGGATTATGCAGGACGGGTCAGTCAATGGCTCTCGGAACCGGAGCCGCTGGACTGGACGGTTGAGCTCAAAATTGATGGGCTCAGCATTATTCTCGATTACGTCGAGGGCCGCTTGGTGCGTGCGGCAACTCGCGGCGACGGAGCCGTGGGCGAGGATGTCACAGCCAACGTCAAGGAAATTGCCGCGATACCCGAGGCGCTCACCGAACCGGTCACCGGTCAGTTTCGAGGCGAGGTCTACATGCCTCGCAGTCAGTTTGCTCGGCTCAATGAGGATCGCCTCAGCCGCGGACTCGGGATGTTCGCCAATCCGCGCAATGCAGCGGCCGGATCGCTTCGCCAATTGGATCCGGAAGTGACGCGGGAGCGGGGGCTGTCGGCTTTCATATACGAAATCCGTGAGCTGGCGGAGGGCCCGGCCATCGAGCGGCAAAGCATGGCCTTGCAGCGTCTGAAGGCTTGGGGCCTCCCGGTCGAATCGCACTGGCGGTTGTGCCGCCAAGCGGACGATGTCCGGGCCTTCATCAATCAGTACGAAACAGAGCGCCCACCGCTGGACTTTGATATCGACGGATTGGTGATAAAGCTTGATCGGGTGGACTGGCAGGAGCGCCTCGGAGCCACCCAGAAAACGCCCCGCTGGGCGATGGCCTACAAGTTTCCCCCGGAAGAGGCATTGACTCGGATTCGCGACATCGTCATTTCGGTCGGACGGACTGGGACCCTCACCCCCACAGCTGAACTGGAACCCGTTTTGCTGGCAGGCACCCGGGTAAGCCGCGCCTCGTTGCACAACGAGGACATTCTGCGCGAACTGGACGTGCGGGTAGGCGACAGCGTGTTCGTCCGCAAGGCGGGGGAAATCATCCCGGAGGTTGTCCGGGTGGAACGAAGCCTGAGGCCGCCGGATGCGATGCCGTTTGTGTTCCCCTCGCGCTGTCCCGCGTGCGGAAGCGAGGTGGTCCGGGTGCCGGGCGAGTCCGCACACCGTTGTACGGCAGGGCTGACGTGTCCCGCGCAGCTGCGGGAATCCCTCATTCACTTTGCGTCACGCGATGCCATGGATATTGAAGGATTTGGGGAAAAGACCGTCGATTTGCTGCTGGAGAATGGATTGGTCCATTCGGTGTCCGACATCTACCGACTGGACCGGGCTTCGCTGCTGGCGCTGCCGCGATTTGCAGAGGTCTCGGCCGAAAAATTGTTGCAAAATATCCTGCGTTCGAAGGATCAGCCGTTATCCCGTCTGGTATATGGTCTCGGCATTCGATTCGTCGGAGAGCGGGGGGCCATAACCTTGGCGCAACACTTTGGCACCATGCAAGGTCTGATGTCGTCCAGCGAAGCCGACTTGATCGCGGTTCCGGACGTAGGCCCAAGGACGGCGGAGAGCGTTCGGCAGTTTTTTGATGCGCCCGTCAATCGGCGCATCGTAGAGGAACTGCAGGGGTTGGGTGTCAATATGGAGGAGCCGCGGGGGCAAAATGTCGATCGAGGGCCGTTGGCGGGACAGACGTTCGTTCTCACCGGCACGCTTTCGACAATGACTCGCAAGGAAGCCCAGGCGCGGTTGGAAGCACTGGGCGCCCATGTCGCATCCTCGGTTTCCGCCAGTACCACCGCTGTAATCTATGGCGAGAAAGCAGGATCCAAATTGGAGCGTGCGCAGGCATTGGGAATTTTGCGAATGCAGGAGCAGGAATTTCTTCAATGGTTAGCGAATCAAGCGGGGAACGCATGAACTGCACCACCCGTGTTGAGAGAGACAGATTGCGCAGGGCCTGCCGTCTTCGCGAGTATGGCATCTGGCAGCACGGCATCAAATGAGGCCAGACGCGCTGGCGACCAGACTTATCCATTGTCGTCATTCCGCTGGACTTTTATAATGAGAAATGATGGGTAACGGTGTCGAAGGATGAGCCATGTCCTTGCGCCAAATTCTTTTTATTTTTAGAACACCTTGAAATCGGATGCTGGCATCCGAGCATCTGAGGGAAGGAGAGAAGGCCGTGCCAAACCGTGTGCTGGAGGTTAAAAATCTTCAAACACATTTTTTCACCGATGAAGGGGTCGTGCCCTCGGTCAACGGTGTGAGCTTTTTCATCAATCAGGAAGAGACGCTGGGTATCGTGGGCGAGTCAGGCAGTGGGAAGAGCGTCACGTCGCTGTCCATTATGCGCCTGGTACCTAACCCTCCAGGACGGATTGTCGGAGGAGACATTCTTTTTCAGGGAGAAGATCTCCTCAAGAAAACCCCGGAACAGATGCGCAAGATTCGTGGCAATGACATGGCAATGATTTTCCAAGAGCCGATGAGCTCTTTGAACCCCGTGTACTCAATCGGCGACCAAATTGCCGAGTCAGTCCTTCTGCACGAGAAGGTCTCGAAGCGGGAAGCGTTCAACCGCGCAGTGGAAATGCTGCGATTGGTGGGAATTCCCGCACCGGAACGCCGTGCCCGCGAATATCCTCACCAGATGTCCGGAGGTATGCGGCAGCGCGTGATGATCGCGATGGCATTGTCTTGTAACCCCAAGCTTTTGATTGCGGACGAGCCGACCACAGCGTTGGACGTGACAATTCAGGCGCAGATTCTGGACCTCATGAAAAAGTTGAAGTCCGAGTTTCATGCAGCCATTATGCTGATTACCCACGACTTGGGCGTTGTGGCCGAAATGTGTGACCGGGTGGCTGTCATGTACGCTGGCAAAGTGGTTGAGGAAGGCACCACGGCCCAATTGTTCTCGGAGCCGCTGCATCCTTATACTGAAGGTCTTTTGGCCTCAATTCCCCGCATCGACGAAGATCGTCGCGAGAAGCTCCACGTCATCGAGGGAACCGTTCCGAACTTGTTGCACCTGCCTTCTGGTTGTTCCTTTGCTCCGCGTTGCCCCAAGGCGATGGACATTTGCCGTCGTGAGGAGCCAACGCTGTCCGAGGTGGGCGATGGCCGCAAGGTGAGTTGCTGGTTGCATGCTGATGGGAAGGAGGCCGTCTCATGAGTGCCGTTTTAGACAACACAACGAAAACCGAAATTGATCCTGAAGTCCTGCTGTCCGTTCAGAACTTGACCAAGTATTTCCCGATTACCGGTGGATTGTTCTCGCGTACCGTGGGCCACGTCAAGGCTGTGGATGGAGTCAGCTTTGATGTGAAGCGCGGGGAGACCTTGGGACTGGTGGGGGAGTCAGGTTGCGGCAAGACCACCACGGGGCGCGCCGTGCTGCGTTTGATTGAGCCAACCTCCGGCAATGTGTATTTCGAGGGCAAGGACATTGTTAAGGCTTCGAAGAGTGAACTGCGCAACTTGCGCCGTGAAATGCAGATTGTGTTCCAAGATCCCTTTGGATCGTTGAACCCGCGTATGTCGGTTGGTGAAATCATTGAGGAGCCGCTGGCCATTCACAAGATTGGCAACAATCAGGAGCGGCAAAAGCGAGTCCGTGAATTGCTGGAAGTGGTCGGATTGGCCGCCTACCACATTCGCCGCTATCCGCATGAGTTCTCGGGTGGCCAGCGTCAGCGCATCGGCATTGCTCGTGCCTTGGCCTTGAATCCGAAGCTGGTAGTGGCCGACGAGCCGGTGTCCGCTTTGGACGTGTCCATTCAGTCGCAGATTTTGAATTTGATGGAGGATCTTCAGCGGGAGTTCGGGCTGACCTACCTCTTCATCGCGCACGGTTTGAACGTCATCCGGCACATCTCCGATCGCGTCGGTGTGATGTACCTCGGCGTGATGATGGAAATCGCGGAGTCGGAGGAAATTTACAAGCATCCGCTGCACCCTTACACTGAAGCGCTGTTTTCGGCTATCCCGATTCCCAACCCCGCGGCGCGTCGGGAGCGGATCATCCTGCAAGGCGATGTGCCGAGTCCGGTCAATCCGCCTAGTGGTTGCCGGTTCCACACACGGTGCCCCATTGCGCAGGAGCAGTGCAAGGTGGAAAGGCCGCCCCTGAAGGAGTCGGCCCCGGGTCACTGGGTCGCCTGTCACTTCCGGTAAAGCGTCCTATCCTATCAACGGGCCCCGCGGGGGGCCCGTTTTTCTGACAGAAGGGAGTTTTGAATGGTGCGTGCGTCGTGGAGCGAATACTTTATGCAGATGAGCCTATTGGCCGCCACGCGGTCGACGTGTCCTCGCCGCGCAGTGGGGGCGGTGCTTGTCCGGGACCATCGCGTGATCGCAACGGGCTATAATGGCTCTCCCTCGGGCCAGCCCCATTGCACCGAGGCGGGGTGCATCATTGAAAATGACCACTGTGTGAGGACCATCCATGCAGAGTTGAACGCGCTGTTGCAGTGTGCACGCTACGGCATCGCAACACAGGGGGTGGACTTGTACTGCACCGACATGCCATGCCGCCATTGCGCCCGCGCGTTGGTCCAGGCGGGTATCCAGACGATTTATTACCTGCGTCCCTATGAAAGTCCAGAAACATTGGAACTGATTACCCGGACCGGCGTGCAACTGATACAGTTGCCACAGCCCGCGCCGTTTCTGGAATAAGGAGGCGCGTGCGAACGGGCCCTGGTCTCGATCCATTCGGCATCGATTGGTGGCGTCTTAATCTTCGAGCGGTCCAAACTCAATTTCTTCCATTTCCTCAATGGTGGGAATCTCGTCGGACCAGCGAATGACCAATGTGCGCATGAGGCAGGCGGGATTGCGGCGGACAGCGATAACCTTTCCCATGCGTTGTTCGTGGGGACGGCGCGGGTCGATCACGCTGTTGCCTTCGGTAATGGCCATGGCGACGACTCCTCTCTCGTTTCATTATAGTGTCTAGGACCAAAGATGTATCGTACGGCAGGCGCTTTCCCCGTACACGGAGGGGTCATGAGCTCGAAGGGGGACTTGTGTGCATCGGGAGGTCTGGAGAAACCGACACTTTCGGAGGCTTTGGCTGGGCACGTTAGCGGTGCGGCTGGGAGTCCAAGTGGGCATCATTGCACTCACCTGGCTGGTGCTGAAAACAACCGGGTCCGGCACGAAGATCGGTCTCGTTCTGGCACTTTACGCAGCCGGAGACATGTTGGCATCACCTTGGGTGGGAGTGTTGCTGGACCGCGTTCCCCGCAAGTTGATGCTCAATCTGGACAATGTGCTGCAGGCCGGCATCTTTGTGGCGTTGGCGGTGCTTTATGTGGCGCACCAGCTTCCCTTGGGCCTTCTGATCGCGTTGGCCGTCGTGTCAGGCGGACTCTCGCCCCTCGCCTATTTGGGACGAATGATTGTGCTGCCCAATGTGGTTGAGGCGGGGGAGTGGGAGTCCGCCAACACCTTGATGCAAATCAATATGAATGTGGTGACGTTGCTCGGACCGGCGCTGGGCGGCGTCCTGGTGGCAGCCCTAGGTGTGCCATGGACACTGATGCTGACCAGCGGGGCCTATCTTGTCTACTTCGTTGCCCTATGGGGGATTCCCCGCGATCGGTTCCGCGCCGAGTCGCAGGACCACGTGGCGGGAACCTTTTTACGCGACATGGTTTCCGGATGGACCTTCCTTCGGCGAGTGCCGCTTCTCCTGGTTCTGGTGGTGGTGACCTTGCTGTTTAGCCTGACCTATGGCCCCCTCGAACCAGCGCTTCCTGTCCTGGTGCACAGCGTGTTCCATGGCGGCCCGCGGGTTCTCGGGGCATTGTGGTCCAGCTTTGCGGTTGGCGCTCTGGTGGGCACCTTGGCGTGGGGACGCCTCCGCCCCTCGTGGCCGCTCCGAATCGTCGTGTCCACCATCATCATGAGTTGGGGTCTGTTCAGTGGCGCCATCGGACTTACGCGCCACGCTTGGGTCGCAGCCGTCCTGCTGGCCTTGGGGGGACTGACCTATGCGCCATACAACATTTTGTTCTCGCTATGGCGTCAACGGTTGGTTCCGGACAGTCTGCGCGGTCGGGTTTTCGGGGCCATCAATGGCATCACGGGTCTTGGCCTGCCGCTGGGCCAGGCCCTGGGAGGATTTCTCATCGGCGCGATGGGGAGCCGCGCCACGGTGGCGGTCGGCGGGATCGCCTGCATTGTGGTGGGAGTGGGGGCGATGGCGAGGGCGTCGTTATGGCGTGGCTCCGAGGACAGCGCCGGGACTGATGCGGCGCAATCGATAGGCGGCTAACTTTGGTACAACATGGTAAACTACTGCTATGGATGTGTGGCATCTTTTGATCGGGCGGCCGCTTAAGGCGGCCGAAGCGGGTTCCGAGGAGATTGGGACCTCTGAAGGATTGGCGGCGCTCTCGTTGGACGCGCTGACGTCGGTAGCCTACGGACCTGAGGCCATTGCCTTGGTGTTGATCACGGTAGGTGCCGCCGGAATTCGCTATCTCCTGCCCATTTCCCTCGCGATTATTGGGCTCTTGGCTCTTTTGGTCCTGTCTTACAGCCAAGTGATTGACGCGTACCCTAAAGGTGGCGGGGCCTATGCCGTCTCCAAGGACAATTTGGGTCTGGGTGCCAGCCACTTGGCTGCTGCAGCCTTGATTGTTGACTACATCCTTACGGTATCCATTTCAATTGCTGCCGGCATTGGCGCTTTGACCTCTGCCTTTCCTGCCTTGTTGCCGTGGACGCTTCCTCTGTGCTTGGTCTTGTTGGCGATAGTGACGGTTTTGAACTTGAGAGGCGTCGGCGAGAGCGCCCGCGCCTTTTTGCTGCCCACCATGGTCTTTATTGTGGGGCTTCTGGCACTGTTGGCATGGGGCTTCATTCATCCGTCCATGAGCCATCCCGTCCACACTTTGCCCCCGAGGTCGCCGCACGTGAGCCTCTTTTTCCTGATGAAAGCCTTCGCGGCCGGTTGTACGGCCTTGACCGGGGTGGAGGCGATCGCCAACGGGGTTCCGCTCTTTCGAGAGCCCCGGCAGAAGCGGGCCAAGCGCACGGAATGGCTGTTGGGGATTCTTTTGGCAACCATGCTCTTTGGAATTGCCGCTTTGACCATCCGGTTCGGGGTGCTGCCTGGCGGCAATGAGACACTGCTCAGCCGCGTGATGACGGCGTCGGTGGGCCGAAGCTGGGCCTACTTTGTGGTTTCGCTTGCCATTACGATGGTGCTGGGGCTGGCGGCCAACACTTCCTTTGGGGGCCTGCCGGTGTTGGCAAGCCTGTTGGCCCGCGACCGCTATTTGCCGCAGGCATTTGCAATCCGCGGCGACCGATTGGTGTTTGAACGGGGAATTTGGGTTTTGGCGATTGCGTCGGGGGTCTTGCTCGTTGCTGTCAATGGAAATACCCAGGCTCTCATCCCGATGTTCGCCATCGGGGTGTTCACGGGATTCACCCTGTCGCAACTCGGCATGGTGTTTCATTGGCGCAAGGTGCGCCCCAAGGCATGGCGCTTGCGAGCGTCGCTCAATCTGCTGGGAGCCATGGCGACGGGAGTCGCCACCTTGCTGTTCGTCACTACCAAGTTTGCTGCTGGGGCGTGGGTCGTGGTCGTGGCCATTCCTATCCTGATATTCCTGTTTCGGCGCGTGAAGCGGTATTACGAGAGGGTGGGAAGGGAACTGCGAGTGGGCCAGGTTCCGGATCCGCTGACGCCTCGGCCGACGCCGGTGGTGATTGTGCCCATCGCCCCGAATGTCACGGAATTGACTCGTAGGGCGTTGGACCATGCCTTGTCGCTAAGCCACGACGTGATTGCCGTGGTGGTGCTCTTTGAGTCGGGAGGCGAAGAGAGCGAGGCGGGGCAGCGCTTTCACGCGTTGTGGAAGGCATGGAATCCACCCGTTCGATTGGTGGTGTTGAAGTCCCAGTACCACTCCGTCATCCGGCCACTGACGCGCTTCATCAATACGATCGAGCGTCGCGCGAATGAACGTGTGCTGGTGTTGGTGCCCGAGGTGGTGCCGGATGGCTGGGGGTCGAGTCTTCTGCACAATCGAATAGGGACAGCGATTTCACGGGCACTCCGCCGCCGCACGGACGTGGTCATTGGGACGGTACCGATGCATCTCGCGGATCCGGCCAAAAACCGCCAACCGTAACGTCGCTCCCGAGCCATTGAACGATGTGCGCGGCCAGAGGTTAGACATTTCCTCACGATTGGCATACCATTACCCTCAAAACGAATGTAAGGGCGATGCGGGTGAAACGACGCGGCAAGAGGCGATGGGGGGGCTGGCAGGGAGCCGCTTTGCTGGGAATCGGGCTGGGCCTGGTCGTGGTTTTGGCTCGGGTGTCCTTTTTGTGGCATGAGCGCTACAGCCAAACGGTATTGGCCATCTCAGCCATAGGCGCGGCCTCACGAACCGCTTCTGCACCGCTGAGGCATCATCTCTTGGGGATGGCCGCATCATTGCTGGGTGCACCGAAGGTGCGGCGGAGCAATGTGCTTTTGAACCAGGTGGCGGTGGACCATCTCCATCGACTCGCCCAGAACCAGTGGTTCGTGTCCCCTGCTGCGTGGACGATTGCCTTTGTGGTCATCGTCGCAGCCATCTATTGGATGAGGGAGGGGCATATCGCGTGGCTTGAGGCGGAGCATGCCCTCTTGAAGGAACAGTTGCTGGCCATCGCCCGAGGCTGGGCCTCACTGGCAACGGACCCCAACCCGCGTGATGTGATGCAGAACATTCTCACGGAGGTGGCGCAGCACACAGCGGTAGGAAGCGCGGCCATCTACCGGCTCACGGAGAATCGCGCCAACAGTTTGGCACTTTATGCGGCTTTTGGATCGCTGTTATTGTCCGAGGACCCGATTCCGCGCATCTTTATTGGATCGGATGCGGGCTTGATTGGCCAAGCCTTGAAAGACAATGCTGCCCGCTACAGTGGGGACTTGGGCGAGGGGGGCTATCTAATTCCCGGCGTGCGAATAGCGCGGGTCGGTGTCTTTCCTCTGATCTACCAGAACACACCATGGGGAGTCTTGCTCCTTACATCTCATGAATCCGATTGGTATTATACGTATCGCGATCTGCTCGATGTGCTGGCGCAGGAGATCGCGATTGCGGCATCAACGGCGGAACTGGCGGAGGAAGCGCGCCGCAACCGGTTGATGGAAGAGCGGGCACGCATGCAATCGGAGATTTTGGCCAACGTGTCGCATGAGCTGAGGACCCCTTTGGGGCTGGTCAAAGGGTACTTGGAGACGCTCGACAAGTCGTGGGAACGGATGTCGGCTCATGATCGGCGGGAATTTTTGGAGGTGGCTGTCTCCGAAACGCATGAACTGGAAGAGTTGATTGACCACCTCCTCCTCATGTCGCGCGTGGACAGTGCGGAGGTTCCCTTTGAACCGACAGCGTTTGCGCTGGGAGTCTGGTTTCAGGGCGCCCTCGAACGCTATACGGTCTGGGATCAGGACCGCATCGTGGTCCATCAGATGCCGCCCCAAGATACCTTGGTCTATGGCGACCCGCGCGAGCTCACCACTGCGCTGAGCGATTTGTTGCAAAATGCTTTAAAGTATTCGAAGGGATTGGTCCAGGTGGAATTTCATGTCTCGGCGGAGGACTGGACGGTATCCGTGCGGGACTGGGGACCCGGTGTCCCGCCGGCGGAGATGGAGAAAATCTTTGAACGGTTCTATCGCGTGCCCGTCCATGCCCAGTCCGAGATTCGCGGTTCGGGGCTGGGGTTATCCATCGTGAAGCGCATTGTGGGATTGCATGGGGGCCGGCTCGAGGCAGCGAATGCGCCCGGCGGCGGCTTCCAAGTCACCATGCAGCTGCCGATGGAGGGATGCTCGCGAAGGGAGCGCGAGGACAACGGGGCTCCTCATCAGGGCCAGAGGGAGATGCGATAGGCATGGAAGACATCTTGGGCACGGTGCTGGTGATTGACGATGAGGCGAAGTATCGGCGGCTGATTCGCGCCAATCTCGCCATGGCTGGCTATGACGTCCAAGAAGCGGCCGATGGCCACGAAGCGCTGCAGGTTATCTATCAGCGGGAGCCGGATGTGGTGCTTTTGGACCTTCGCTTGCCGGATATGGACGGATTTACGCTATGCCAGCGGATTCGCAAAATGTCCAGCGTGCCAGTGATGGTGCTGACGGCGCTGGATTCCGAGGCCGACACCATTCAAGCCTTGGATTTGGGAGCCGACGACTATTTGTCAAAGCCCTTTTCGCCGGGAGAAATGCTGGCACGGATTCGGGCGCTGCTCCGAAGGAGCCGCGACTTGCTGCAAGCCGAACCGATGGGGTGCGGAGACATTCGGCTGGCCAAGGACACACGCGAGGTCGAGGGACCAACCGGACGGGTCCGGCTGACGCCGATTGAATGGCGGCTCTGTCTGGAGTTGACAAGCCACTGCGGGAAGGTGTTGACGCACGAACATTTGTTAAGCCGCGTCTGGGGAGCCGAATATCTCTCCGAACACGAATACCTGCGCGTCTATATTCGGCGGCTCAGAAGCTACATCGAGCCCGACCCGCACCATCCCGTCTACTTGGTCTCCCACGCGGGGGTGGGCTATGCTCTCTATCCTAGTCCGCATGGGCAGTAGCCCTCCATGAATCTCGCGCGCCATGGGGGCGTTTTTTTTATGTGTTTTTTACACAGCCCAGAGGTTCTTTTACGGACTTTTTTACAGGCAAATGACGATACTAGGAAAGTCTTGAACAGGAAGGTGAGGACAATGCTGGATTTCGAGATGATCGCGCTCATCCTGGTTTTGATGGGCTTGATGATTGCGTTGCTACATTATCTAGCGCGTCTCTAGGCGCAAGGGAGGCTCCGTCGTGGAAGGTGGAATCCTATTAGGCCTCGCGGTGGCCGTCAGCATCTACTTGGTGTATGTCATCATTCACCCTGAGAAATTCTAGCGCGTCAAGGAGATGATCGTGTGTCGCTGCAAACGGCAGCCGTCTGGGTTGTCGCCATCGGGATTTTTCTCATTACTGTGAAGCCCCTTGGCACCTACATTGCCAGAGTCTTCGCGTATGAGCCAACATTTTTGGACAAACCGATGCGGCCCATCGAGAATGCGATTTTTCGGCTGTTTGGGATTGACCCGTCGGTATCGATGACAGCCAAGCAGTACGGCTTGGCGTTGATTTTGACCAACTTTGCGTGGATTGTCATCGCCTATATCCTTTTGCGCGTTCAAGGGCACTTGCCATGGAATCCGCAGCACATGGGAGCGGTCAATCCGCAGTTGGCGTTCAACACGGCCACCAGCTTTGGAACCAACACCAACTGGCAGGCCTACAGCGGGGAGAATACGCTTT
>JAKADO010000011.1 GCA_021820485.1 Bacillota bacterium | reverse complement strand
AAGAGATATCCATCGCGGCTGGAATCCATGAATCGGCCCGACAACTCCTCCGACTTGGCATAAGCCACCGAATGCACCAAGACATGCACGGCGTCGTGATGTTCGGCAATGGTTTCGCCGAGCGCCGCCAGGGAGCTCTCATCCGTGACATCCAACGGCGCCACCAAGGGCGCTGTGTTCAGGTCGCCAATCAACTTGTCCAGATTCTCTTTCAAACGCTCACTTTGGTAGGTGAGAATGAGCCGAGCGCCTTCGCGGTCAAAAGCGCGCGCGATTCCCCAGGCGATGCTGCGTTTGTTGGCCACCCCTGTGACCAAGGCCACCTTGCCATCCAAGAGCCCCATACTTTGATGTTCCCCCCATAGCGCATCCCGCGCACAAAACATGCGCAAGTTTATGTAACGGCTTTCTGCCATTCTAACCCATAAATGCCGGAACCGCTCGGTTCTCTCGGGGGATTCGCGATTGTCGAGAAGAAATCCTTTGTCCAAAAAAAGGGCGGGGCTTCAGCCGGTAAATCCGGGGGGCGGGGTGGTCAGGACGTAGACTTTGTGGAATTGAATGCCATACAGCGCAATCTTTAAGGCGGACTCATTGAAAAAGAGATCGACGTGCTCGCCCCAGATGGCCGATCCGGTATCGACGGCGCGCGCCGGTCCATAGCCGTCAATGTAGAGATAGGTGCCGAGCGGAATCACGCTTGGGTCCACCGCCACGTCGCCCGGCTTCAGCGGCTTGCCGTTCCATGCGGCTACAGCACCGGAGGGCCCGTTCATGGCGAATGAAGCGTTATAGGCGGTGGTCATCATGGTCATGACGCGGTCATAGCGATAGGTCACGCCGTTGACCGACAAGGTGTGCACCACGGCGGTTCCTTTGGCGATGGTGGCCGGGGCCGGTGAACTTACCGTTGCCTTGGTGCTGCCTATGGCGAGCACCGTGCCCTCCGTCCCTGGGGTAATCACCATGCGCTGGCCTTGGGGCAGCGATGCATCGTTCACGGTGTTCACCGCATAGGGCACTGCCTGAAAGTTGCCACGGTTCCACGTGACTCCAGACGGCAGCCAGGGCCATGGAGGAATCCCGCCAATCGCTTGCAACTGGGCTGCCGGCACGGTGGTATAGGCGTAGGTGGGCCGGGGTGTCGCGGCCGCTTGGAGAAATGCAGCACCAAGGCTAAGAATCCCAAAAAAGCTCGCCAGGTAGACCCGCCGCTGCATCCATACCACCTCCGCACCCGTTAGCTTTTACCGGAAGTAGAAGGGCTATGCGAGAGCCTTTATAGCGCGTCCTCCGCCACATGCGGATGAGGCAGGAAGTTCCAGAAGAGCATCGCTGCCCCAAAGAGTGCTTCGATGCCCCAGAACAGAGGATGCGGGGCATGGGCGAAAACCGGCGCCACCAGTGGTGAGAGGACGGCCACCAACCCCGCCGTCACGACGCCAATCCACCCCTGCACATCCACGCGCACGGCGTCTGGCAGCCAAGTCATCCAGTAGCTGGTATGGCTGGTCCAAAACTGTGTCTGGCCCCCGGTCACGAGAGCCCAAGCCACCATAATCCGCCAAAAATGGCCGGGACCCGTCATCGCCAGGAGACCAAAGCCCAAAAACAAGAGAAGAATGCTGACCCCAACCATCACCCGGTTATGCCGGGAGTCCATGCGGCTTTGCAGCCCGGCCAACCCAAGAGCCGCCGCGGTCGCCGCCACCGGCAGCCAGGCCAGTCGACTGGGCGCCAGGTCGCTCCCGCGCGAGGCGACCAAGGCAAGGGGCGCCAAGTTCGCAAACAACACCAACGGCACCTGCACCATGACGCGAAGTCCCGCCAGGACGCTTCCCGTTCCGCGAAGCCCCCTTCGGAGGTTGTGCATCATGGTGGAGAAACTTTCCCGCGACCCCATTTGATGCCGCCCCGTTTCCGATTCCCTGAGCCAGAGGAGACGGGACGTCCAGGCCAACGCCACCAGCGGCCAAAGCACGAGCAGCAGGCGGTGCCCCGTATGGACCACGCCTTGATGAGAAATCCAAGGCTCCATTATGGGCAGCACCAGTCCTCCCGCAACCGTCAGCAGCTGTAGGATAAAGAAATACCGGGGAAGGCGGGCCGAATCCTCGCCTTCACTAAAGAGACTGTTCCATGCTGGCCCGACAAATCCCATCGCTTGGTTGACCACCACCCCGACGCCAAGCCACAGCGGATTGCGCGACAGGGCCCACACTCCCAGCACCAGAACCCACCCCGCAAAGTCGCCGCTCAGAATGCTTCCCTTGCGGCCGATCTTGCGCGAAAGCGAGCCCGAAAATCCGAGGCCAATCACCTGCAGAAAGGCGCCCATCCCCATGGCCAGGCCAATTTGGTGCGGCGCCAGGTGCTCGTCCACTAGGAACAGCGTAAGGTAGGAACTCATCCATGCCATGGTCACAGACCAGGGAAACTCCGAACCGAGGAATACTTGGGCATTGGTCCATTGTGGAGACGTGATGTCGCGCATAGCTGCCATGATAGCAGGTTGCGCGGAGTTCGGGGAGACTTTATGCGCGTGCACGCGGGACTATCGGCCGAGTTTGAGCGGCGTCGGCCACCGATTGCTAGTCGCCTCCGGGCGACCCTTCAGGCAGGGATGGAAGTTTTCGGGCGGTGAGAAAGATGACCACGGGAACGAACGACCACAGGCCTAAAATCCACCGGAAGTCAGGCAAATGCAAAGGTCCCAGCACTGAAAGGATCACCAGAAGCAGCACCAGGCTCATGAGGCGCCCCCCATTGATCCACACTTCCTTGGTCCCAGTCAGCTGCACCCGATCGCGCTCATTGCGGCTGTAATGGGTAATCACCATGAGAGCGGAAGACTCCAGCGTCACCTTGAACGAGGGATAGGAGATGGCGATGACGGCCCCCAGCACGAACAACACGACAGCATTGAGAGGCAGCGCGACCAGCCCCAGCGCGGTGAGGCTGATGAGCGTGGCGACCAGAAGTCCGGTGCGCCCCGTCAGGATATTGGACCATCGGGTCAACGCCCAAAAGACAGCCCCCTCAATCACGGCCTGCATCGCGGAAAAGGTGCCCAAGAGCACCGTGTTGTTGGTCACGATGAAGAGCAGCAGACTCGGCACAAAGAAGTACATGCCGTCCCGCATGCCCAGCGCCCAGAAGCTCCATTCCAATCGCCGCCATCCCGAAATGGCCGGCAAGGCCTCAGGCTCGCCTTTCTCGGATGGTGGTTCGTTCGGCACTGGGGTATGCCGCCGCCCCGCCAGGATAAGCCATGTGCAGGCCATGAGGCTTAAAAACGCTATGAAGAAGACCGTGCGATATCCGTTCAATCCCGGAACCGCCCGGATGATCCATCCACTGAGCGGAGGCGCCACTAGGCCCAAAATCGCCTCGATTGTCCCAGTCCAACTGTTGTACCATGCCTCTTGGCCGGCCTCGACCCACGTCGACGCCAAGACAAACAAGCTCAACCAATAAAAACTGGAAGAGAGACCGTCCAAAATAGCCAAGGGTATGTAATAGTGGCGCGTTTGAGTCTTGAGCAACAGCAACAGGGCTAAATACAAGGCATTCAGTACGATCCCGAGCGTCATCAACGCCGGGCTGGAAAGATGGTTGCGGATCCGCGAAGCGAAGCCGAAGCTGGCTACCATGACCACAAACAGGATAGTGTAAAACACCAAGATGGGCCGAAGTCCGGTGCCAATGTCCCAGAACCACGCCCCCACAAAATTGGACGCCATAAACATGGCAAGAGTCCAACCCGTGGATATCAAGAAGAGTCGAGTCACAGGCTTCATCGGATCCCTCAGCGAAAGAGCGTCATGACGACATTGTACCATCGCGCGGGAACCCTATGCGCCCTCTTTCCCCCGGCTAGCTCACTTGAGTCGCACTCGACCCATGGCGCGGTTCCTGAGGGGATGCTCCGCGAAGAATTCCCAGCACCTGATCGAGCGACGCATGCTCCCCCAAAATTTGATGCACCAATACGATGCGCTCGAGCGTTCGGACTTTCTTCTCGTCGAAAGTGTTCATCAACAGCGCCTCCTCTGTCGTGGAACCTACATGCTGATTTTAAGGAACAAATATTACAAACCTGTGACAAGCAACGCTTACCCTGCTAGAATATTGCCGCTTTATCATAGATGTTCGTCAGACGCAGCGATTTTTAGGGCTCATTCGACCGCAATTGATGCGGCGCCCACCTGAGAGATGTCCTCCAAAGCACCCGGAATTCGCAGCAATGCGGCGACGAAGGCCAGACCCGCCACGCCGGCCAGCACCCAAGACCAGTAAATGGGAAGCACATTCAGAAAAACGCCCGCTGCCAACGACCCCAACGGGTTGGCAAGCGAGAAGAGCGTCATGATAAGGCCAAACATCCGGCCGCGCAGATCCGGCGGAATGATGCGCTGCATGAGCGTGAAACTCAGTGCATTGCCCACGCCATTGGCGAATCCGGTGAGCAGAAAAACCGCCGCCGAGACCACCACCCAGGGCGAAGCCGCGAAGAGCAGGAACAGGATGGCCTCGATGGTGAAAAACAACGCTAGGGATTTCTTGAGAGGCATCCTGCTGAACTGTCCGCTGATGACGCCGCCTAGAACGGCGCCAACGGCCCAGGCGCTATCGACGATTCCATACCACAACGCATTGGCGTGCAGATGATGGTGGATCCAGTTCGGCATCATGATGAATGCCGCCACAAAGGAAAAATTGGTCAGCACAATCATCGGCAGGAGCCGCTTCAACACGGGGATGTCATTAAAGCCCTTCAACCCCTCGGAGATGCTTTGACGAAAGTTGGGCGCTTTGGACTCCAACGACAGCTCGGGGTCTAGGGAGCGCGTCGGGCGTGTCACAGTGCGCATCATCAGAAGTATGGCCAATGCCGAGAGCCAAAAGGAGGCCATGTCTAGTCCAAAAATGATCCCGACCCCGATGGCCGCCACAGCTGCCCCACCCAAGGCCGATCCGACCGCGGAAGAGAGCTGGCTAGTGACCGAATAGAGCCCGTTGGCCGCCGTGAGGTCCTCCGATTGAACCATATGCGGCACCATCACCGTCTCAGCGGGTCCAAAGACAGCCATGCCCAGTGCGTTGATGGCCAATAGCGCGATGACCACCCAGACCAAGGAACCGGGGATGGCGATGGCGAAAATCCCAAGAAGAACAGCCGCACCACGCAAGAGGTCGGTTCCCAACATCAGTTTGCGCGGGTCGAAACGGTCTACGTATACTCCGCCTACCATAGCCAGCAAGGTGGGCAGCGTCATCGCCAATCCCGCAATGGACAGCAAAAACGGAGACTTTAACTGAATTTCCCAAAGCCCTAGAATATAAAACACAGCATTGCCCAACTGCGAGAGGAGTTGCCCGGTCCATAGCCAACGGAAACCCGGGTAGCGGCTAAACAATTTCATCGCGCACCTCCTAAATGTTAATTAAAAACTAACATATTTTTGTTATATACGCGACGTTATTGATAATTATTTACGCTTTTTTGTGAAAATCCGAGGATGCAGGAAAGGATGTGTCCAAGCAATGTTGCAACTCCCCCCCTTTGAGGCACGCGATTTGGAGGGTCATGCCGTTTCCAACGAGACGCTCATGAACGGGAACCCCGCCTTTGTGGTCGTGCTGCGGGGTCTTGCTTGACCCCATTGCCGCCGAGAGCTCGGAGAGCTCCAACAATGGGAACCGACGCTTCGCGAAAAAGGCATTGCCGTCTTAATCATCGCTCCAGACGCGCCCGATCGGCTGCGTGCGTATTTCCGCCAACACGGCATGACATTTCAAGCCATTGCCGATCCCGATGGCCAGTTGTTGGAGAAACTGGGGCAAGAGGTCATCTGGTGGAAGCTCGGACGCATGCCGCTCCTCTTGGGACTCGACGCTGCAGGTACGATTCAGTACCGCCATAGCGGACGGTCCATGCAGGATTTGCCCAACTTTGAAGAGGCCATGAAAGGCGTCCTTCACGACGCTTGACAGCGCATTGGCCTTAGTGTGGTGTGAGCACCCACTTTCCGTGGAGACCTTGAGCGAGGGACTGATAAACCATCGGCCCCCGCTCCAGCGGTTCCACCGTAACCGCCGGCGCCGTCAGCACCCCGCGATCGAAACCCTGCGACAGGCGCTCTAGAATAGGGCGCGTCACGGTGAAGTCCATTTTCAGACTATCGACTCCAAAAATCCGCTGTTCTTGGTGATAAAAGTCCACCATATTGAATTGCACGTCGCTTCGCCCGCGGGACGCAATCGCGACCAACCGCCCGCGATACCCCATGAAGGCCACATGTTGCGGAAACTGCTCGCCCCCCACCGTGTCGAACACCACGTCAGCCCCCTGTCCCCCGGTCAGTTCACGCATCCGTTCGGACCCATTCCCTTCCGTGGTGCTCACCCAATCTCCTTCTAACTGGGGGCCTCTCGTGACCCGGATGACCCGAGCGCCGGCCCAGCGGGCAATCTGAATGCCGGCTGATCCCACGGCTCCCCGCGCGCCCGTAACGACCACCGTCTCACCCGGCTGCACGGCCGCAACCGTCATCAAGGCCTGCCATGCGGTCACATAGGGAACGCCGACAGCAGCCGCTTCTGAGGCTTTCAGGCGCTCTGGGCGCCGCACCAGTCCGTTGACGGGCACTCGGACGTACTCCGCTTGCGCACCCCACTCCTGAAACCCCAAACGATTGGCGCTGCCGAACACCTTGGCACCTATCCACTCACGGGGACCCTCCACCACAATCGCAGCATAGTCGCGTCCGGGAATGCAGGGAAAGCGCGTGTGGGGAAAGCGCCCCGCCACGTTGAGCAAGTCGCTGGGATTGACGGCCGCGGCCTCGACCCGCAGCAGCGCCTCCCCTTCCCCCACCTCCGGAATCGGCACATCAGCCATTGCCACCGGGGCCTGGGGGGATTGCACCAAAAGCGCCTTCATCTGACCGCCTCCTTCGACGCTGCGCGGCCCTTTAGAAAGCGAAGGGATCCGCATAGCTAGAATATCAGTTGCGTCGACTCGGCATCCTCAGCTGCCGTTGATATTTGCCATTTGATTCGGGGATGTTAATCCCCAGCCGAGGTATCCGCGCGGCGAGCTTCGTGAGGAGGAGAGATTCATGGAAGTGAGAATCCCATCGCTCTGGGATCTGTTGACGGAGGGGGAGGGGACGATGGTCTATTTGGCGACAACGGCTGGTCCCCAGTGGACTTACGACGACTTGCGGCGGGACGTTGCGGGCGCATCAGAGGCACTCCGCCAATCGGGCGTCAGGCCAGGCCATGGCGTGGCTCTTAAAATCGCCGATCCCGGTTGCTTCGTGGTGTGGCTCTTTGCCATTCTTGCGGCCGGCGCCATCGCCGTGCCCATTAACCCGCGTGCTCCCGAAGATGACGCACGCCGCACGTTGGAGACGTCGCACGCCTCCTATTGGGTGGCGGAACCCCATCAGATCCAAGCGCTGGACGCCCCCTCCCCGCCCTGGACCACGGACAATCCTGGCGTGATACTCTTGACGTCCGGCTCCACTGGGGATCCCAAGCCAGTAGGCCTGCCTTGGCCGTCGTTGCTGCATACCGCGCGGCAAGTCGCTGAAGCGCATCAATTCACCTCGAGCGACCGCGGCTTTTCGCCATTGCCGCTCTTTCACATCAACGCCTTGGTTGTCGCGCTCCTCGGAAGCTTGGTTGCCAAAAGCCGCATCCTGATCGCCGAGCGTTTTCATGCCTCCACGTTTTGGGAGACAGTCGATCGCGATGCCATCACCTGGATTAATGCCGTCCCCGCCATCCTCGCGGTATTGACAGAGCGCCCCGAAGTCCCTGTGCACCCAGAACGCGTTCGGTTCATCCGCTCCGCTTCGGCCCCTTTGCCGGAGGCCATCCGGCATCGCGCCGAGTCCCGCTTTGGCATTGGGATTGTGGAAACCTACGGGATGACCGAAGCATCTAGCCAAATTACCGCCAATCTCCTCCCGGGGCACAGTACCCACCCCGGATCTGTCGGGATTCCTCGCGGTGTGGAGGTACGCGTTGCCGGCAAGGACGGTCGCGCGTTGGGGGCGCGTTCCCGGGGCGCGATCGAGATCCGGGGTCCTGGGGTGATTGACCCGGACTGGGGACCCAATCAGTGGGCCCGGCAGGTAATGCGCGATGGATGGTACCCTACTGGCGACATCGGATATCTGAACGAAAATGGCTACCTCTTTTTGTCAGGGCGCGGGCGTGACGTGATTAACCGCGGGGGCGAAAAGATTTTTCCGCGCGAGGTGGAGGACTGGTTTCTCATCCACCCCGCCATTGCTGAATGCGCTCTCGTGGGACGCCCGCATCCGCTTCTGGGCGAAGTGCCCATATTGTTTGTCGTCCCCAATCCAGCCGCCCATTTTGACGATGCTGCGTTGCGCGATTGGGCTTCTGAGGGACTGGCTGCATTTAAGCAGCCCGTTGACTATGTTGTCGTCGAGAGCCTCCCGAAGGGTCCAACCGGCAAAGTGTCCCGGCCCCAATTGCGCCGATTGGCGCGCACTCGGCAACCGGCCCATGTCCACGCGTAAGCCGTACGTCGAGGCCTGTGACTTCGTCCGCTCCGTAACCCTCATATCGATGGTGGCTGTCCACGCCACCTGGTACATGGCCAACGGCGGGAAGTGGGTGGGAGCCAGTGTGATTCTCGCGATTTTGCACTACACTCGGGAATCCTTCATGGCGCTTACCGGGTTCGTCCTCACCTATTCCCTCTACGACCAGTCCATTCACTGGGGGCACACGCTCTGGCGCCGCTATCGCCTGGTGCTGCTCCCCTATCTTTTTTGGAGCGCCGCCTACATGGTGATGTTTCGCCACTTCCCGGACGTGTCGGCGTTCATCATCAAGTATCTGAAAAACTTGCTCCATGGAGGCGCATGGTTCCATCTCTATTACCTCTTGGTCACTATGCAGTTCTATCTCGTGCTGCCGCTGTTCCTTCGCTTGATGCGCTGGGGCAGGCACTATCCGTGGCGGGTCATCGGCGGAGCGTTCCTCTTCCAGTTCATCCTCATGGCCTATGACCAGTACGGCATCGGCCCGCATCCGCACGGATTGAACCTCTATACCGGAGAAGAGGTGTGGACCTATACAGCCTACTTTGTGATGGGCGGTGTCGGGGCGCTGCACTGGACACGTCTACGGGCTTGGCTGGCCAGCCACCGCGGCGCCATCGCCCTCATGAGTGGCGCTGCCGCCCTCGTCATGCTGGCTCAGTTTTTTGTCGAGACTTACCGTGCCCACAATATGGCGCGGGCGGATTCGGTCGTCCAGCCCGCCATGATCCCCTGGGCCTCCGCGGTGATTGTGTTGTTGGCAGCCATCGGAACCCGCTATGAAGCGCGCCGACCATCGCAGTCCAGCCGATGGCCCATCATTAAACCCATCGCGGACCTCAGTTTTGGGATCTACCTAGTGCACCCCATGCTACTCCAATGGTGGACCGACCTCTTAGCCTCCTACGGTTTTTATCATCCCTCCTATTTGCTCGATGCGACCACAGTGCTCCTCTTGGTAACCACCTCGTTCTTGGCGGCTTGGGGCATTTCCCGAACCCCCATCAGCCCCTGGATTATCGGGCGCTCGGCCATCCCACCGGGATTCGGTCGTGGGCTTACGCGTTCCTCATCCGTATGGAAAGGCGTCACCACCAGGCTTCGACGCAAACACCGCCTCCGCTAGAGCGATCGAGATCGCCGTCACACGCTGTCGTCAAAGCAGGAATTCCTCCGAATGCGTCGAAACAGTTGAAAAATTCGGCTCTTTGGAGGCTGAAACCATGTCCGCGCCAAAATCGCCCGGAGAACCCCTCATTTCTGCCCTCCGGCAGTTGATGCACGAAAGTTCACTGCCATCCATTCTCCTGCGAGAAGATGGCACGATTTCCGACACCAATCTCGCGCTCCGAAATCTCCTCGGAAGCATGCGAGGCACTCCACTCCAAGAGTGGGTGCATCCCCACGATTGGCAACAGTTGCACCCTCTTTTGAGCGCCTCCGCCAGTTCAAGCTTCATGTGGGGATTTCGCCTCGGATGGCCGCAAGCGTGGCACTATTGTCTCCTCACCGGTCAGCGCTGGGCGGCGGACGACGGCGAGTGGCTCATCACACTGAAGGACGTCTCCAACAACGTGACGCGTTTGCGTCAGGGCGATGCCTTGATTGAGGCGGGGCTCGGCCTCAATTGGTCCATCTGGGCATACTACCCGGCCACTGGCCGGCATGTGTATCCGCCGAAGACCTACGATTTGGTGACAGGCAATGCGGCGGAAGCCGAACGCCAGATTTCCCATGACCACTTTCTTTCCATAGTCCACCCCGATGACCGCGAACGGGTGGATGGAACGCTCAGCCATGCCTTCGAGACACGCCAAGGCTACCACAGCATCTATCGCTTCATGCGTCCCAGCGGTGAAATTCGTTGGGTTCAGTCAATCGGGACCGCCACCACCGATTTGAATGATGAATCCTTGCTGATGGGCATCGTCACCGACGTGACCGAGGAGCGTCGGAAGTCCGAGGAGGCAGCACGGGCCCAACGGCTGGAATCCATGGGACTCTTGGCGGGGGGCATCGCCCATGACTTCAACAACCAGTTGACCGTGATTATCGGGTATCTATCGCTCATCGAAGGGAGCCTCGGTCAAGAATGGAGCGACCCCCACCTGTTGGCCACGCAAGCTGCCGAAAAAGCACGCAACCTGGCCCGTCAACTGCTCGCCCTGGCGCGCAACGCGCCCATTCAGCGCCAACGCGTGGTTGTAGAGCCGCTGCTGCACGATTGCCGGCAGTGGGTCATTGGGCAAGGAGCGAACCTCTCCACAACAATCGCCGACTCCTCAGTGGCGGTCGAGGGAGACCCCGTGCAACTGGCTCAGGTTTTCGAAAACATCATCCGCAACGCGGTCGAGGCCATGAGCGGCGAAGGCACCGTCTATGTGGACGCTAGGTTGACTATCGATCGTGAATCACGTCAGATGGTCGAGGTCACCATTGAGGACGAAGGCCCCGGGATTGCCGAGGAGCTTCGTGACCGGCTCTTCGATCCGTATTACAGCACGAAACCGAAAGGGCACGGTTTGGGGTTGGCCAGCGTGCACGCCATTATTCGGCAACATGGCGGATCCATCCGCATCGAGAGCGGGCGCAGCGGCGGAGCCCTATTCCGGCTCTGGCTTCCGGCTGCAATCGGCGGGGAGACCTTGTCGAATCTTGGATTCGAAGACACGCCCCAACGATTGGAGGGCGTCGTCATGGTCATTGACGATGATCCGTTGGTTCGCGCGACTGCACGGCCGCTTCTGGAGAGTCTCGGGTTGCAAGTCGAAACCGTGGCCGACGGTGGAGAAGCCTTGGAATGGCTCAGTTGCCATTCCTGCAACGCCATCCTGCTGGATTGGGTCATGCCTCCTCCAATGAATGGCTACGCGGTACTGGAGCGCATTCGTGCGGCGCACCCGAATCTTCCCATTGTGGTGTCCAGCGGTTTCGCGGACATTCCAATTCCGACCGGGGTTCCAACCTTGCCCAAGCCCTATACCCGGTCGGACTTGGCTCACATGCTGGCCCCCTTGCTGACATCGGGGCACTCCTCCGTGGAACGCTGAGAACGGCGCAAGACGGCGCCCTCCGCACCTCGGGCACCCTCCGAACCTCCGTGTCCACACACTCGCAAAATCCCGCCATCCCCAACTCTGACTTCAGACTTGGCTGTTGCAAAATTTCCTTCCGTCATTAAAGGATATTTTGCGTGCTTCGCGAAGTGTTCTCCCAATATCAAGAATTGACAACATTAATGTGAGGCATGCAGGCAATGAAAAAAGTTCCCGTGCAGTGGCTGAAACCCGGAATGTACATTGCCAAGGTGGACTCGGAATGGATGGCCCATCCCTTCCTCCGAAGCCACTTTGCCGTCAAGGATGAGCGCATCATCCAAAAGCTCATTCAGGCAGGCATTCATGACGTCTATATTGATCCGGCCAAGGGACTGGACCTAGACGGAGTCCCCACCGAAGAGGAAGTGCAACAGGCGGTCGAAACGGGCATTCTCCGCCTGGCTGCCACCGCCAATCCCATCCGTAAAGTCCCCGTCCAAGAAGAAATGGCTCGCGCGCGCAATGTCTATCTCGAAGCCGTGCGGATCATTCGCGACGTCATGCAAGACGTGCGATTGGGAAAGCAAGTGGTTCTGGACCGAATCGATCCCATTATTGAAGAGATTACCGAATCCATCATACGGAATCACGATGCCTTGCTCTCCCTGACGCGCCTCAAGCATAAGGATTCATACACCTTTCAGCATTCGGTGGCGGTCGCAGCCATGCAGGTCGCCTTTACCCGGGCCATGGGGCTACAGGCCGATGAAATGCACTTGGCCGGAGTCGGCGGAATTCTTCATGACATTGGCAAAGTGCGAATCCCCGACACAATCTTAAACAAGCCAGCCCGACTTACCGAGGATGAATTCGCCATCATGAAGTGCCACGTGGCCGAGGGAAGAAAAATTCTCGAATCCGCCGACGCCATCCATCCCCTGTCGATTCAGGTGGCATATCAACACCATGAACGATGCGATGGCTCCGGCTATCCGGAGGGCCTCACGCTGGAGAACATCTCCGACATGGGCAAGATGGTCGCCATCTGTGACGTGTACGATGCCCTGACCTCAGACCGCGTGTACCACCGCGCGATGGAACCTCATCGCGCGGTGCGCAAGATCTTTGAGTGGAGCCAATTCCACTTCGATCCCAAGCTGGTGCAGCAATTTATCCGCATTGTCGGAATCTACCCGCTCGGCACCCTGGTCCTCCTAAAATCGGGGCGCATCGGCATAGTCCTGGAACAATCGCCATCAAGCCTGCTAGAGCCTCGCCTGCAAGTCTTCTACGACACCCGGAACCGCCACTATCTTCAGCCATCCGTCGTCGACTTGGGAAAACCCGTAGGGCAAGGCGGAGCGGACGAAATTGTCGGGCCCGTGGATCCGAAAGACTGGGGCATCAATCCACGCAAGCTCTTCTAATTCTTGCCCTCGGTCCGCAAACAAAAAAAGCGCCCCTTCCTGGGCGATTTCAATGGCGGTCCCGAGGGGATTCGAACCCCTGATCTCCGCGCTGACAACGCGGCGGCTTAGGCCTCTAACCGACGGGACCGTATTTACGATTATAGCAAAACTCTTGCCGATGCGCAAGGCCAAGGAGGTCCTTGCGGTTCGATTCGCCCGCCCATTCGAGCCCCACTGCGCGCCTCACAGAGACTTTTCCGATTTGCCTCTTAAAGATTGTCGGATTTTGTCGACGTACTCTACATTGGGGATTAAGGACGAAGAGACACGCGATTTTTTAGTTGTCAGTTCCCATCAAAAAATGGGCACGGGTGGTGCAAGCGGATGAAAGACAGGACCCCGGTAACGGCATGGCTTGATTGGACACCGGCCGACATCGACAACCTCCTTGCCGTTGATTGGCGAATGGTGGCCGATGCGGTGGTGCCACACCTCGCCCTTGCCCATGACGCATTGGCGGTCTTGAATGCACCGGATGATGCGTCGCTGATAGACGTCTTGCACCATCACATCAGCGACTTTGGCTCGGATCCGACGTCCGAAGCCCATCTGACACAGGTGGGCGCGGTGGCCCAACGACTCGTCTTAGCTGAACTGCCGTTGGAATGGTACTTGGGCATCCATCCTTTCATCCTAGGCGCCATTGATGCCGCCATCATCCCCAGTGGGCAACGCCTCGATTCCCGCGTCGCGAAAAGCGCTGCCAAACGGGCCATGACCGATGCGATGCTGGTGACGCGGCGGTATCGTGAAGAGGAAAATCAGCGCCGCGATCAGGTCAGCCTATTCTACTCGGCCTTGGCGACCGCAAACCAGCCCATACCGGCGCTAAGGACCGCCGAAGACATTTACGATGTGGTCTGCGACATCGTGGTCCGCTATGGCTAGCATGGCGTTGGCTTGGGTGGGAATGCCACTCGAGAACGAGGTGCACATCGCAGCGGCGTCAGGCGATACCGGATATCTTGATGACTTACGCCTCGACCAGGGCTCGTCCGTGACCGGCATTCGTCTCGACGAGAGCGGGGAGGACACTGTCCCGCTGGCCAAACGATTCCGCACGGGGCAACCCGGCAACCCATGTTTTTGTCTTCCCGAGATGTGGACCCACTTCCGGATTCACCCCGTTCCCGCGGAAGCCTTGGTCAATCGCGTGGCGATGGGATTCGGCATTCTATCGCCTGCGCCTCGCCAGTGCCAACTAGCGCCTTCCGGGACGACCCCGTCCTGGCGGAGTGGCATCGCGACCTGCACAACCACATGGCTGATGCCGTAGGCGACCCGGACTCCGCAAGGGCGCAGGAGGCGCAAGATGCCATTGAGTCCCTTCAGTCCCTGCTGTTGGACCGCCTCGAAACCCTCATGCTGGAGACACCGCACCCCGTCAACCCTTGACACGGCGATTGGGCGCCGCACCAGGCCGCCGAGCGTATGCTGGACAATCATATTCATCGGGCCCGGTGGGGCCGACACACAGGACTTGCCCGTTTCCTAGGGTTCGACGTTCTCCTGCGCAGGACTCCCCTCCACGGCATTTGCGCCATGCGGCCATTGTCTGGCGTGCCGCGATATGCTAGGAATGGCATCATGAACCTCTTGGCTGTGGCCGACCCCGAGTGCCGCCAGCCTGCAACGCGATTTCCCCACACCGACAATCAGGAGGAACGAACCATGAACCGCGGCACCTGTCCCGTCTGCATGGGCCCATCCGACCCGCCATGCTTGGCCTGTCAAATGAAACCCCAGGACTATTTGCCGATTAAGGACGTGTGGCTGGCCGTGCGGCCCGCCATCACCTCGGAGGCACAACCCGTCGCCGTGGATTGGGCGATTGTCGATTTATCGGGCGACACAATCGCGCGTTGGGATTGGACCGAGCACCGCTATCTCCCCACGGCGGACCCTATCCCTGAATCGGCCTCTCAGCGCTATGCCTGGCTGGAAGTCACCACTCACTGCCCCCATCGGTGCCGCCACTGCTTCTTAGGAGAACGCCTCGGCCACGGTCACGCGCCGGCTCAAGCCGTTCATAACGCGCTGGACCAGTTGCTTGAATGGAACGTGGCCGAAATCGTCATTTCAGGCGGCGAACCCACCATGCATCCCGACTTCGTCGCCATCTTAAGGCATAGTTGGGAGACCGCCTCACACGTGAGGGTTTTGACCAATGGATGGACGCAACGTGCCGAAGTGGTCCAAGCGTTTGCCCAACCAGGAATTTCTGTCGAGATCCCGTTGCTGGGCCTGGAAACAGACCATGACTGGATGACTCGCACGACGGGGTCATATCGGCGCATCCATAAGACGCTTCATTTGTACCGTGAGGCCGGGGTGGACCTTACCCTGACAACCACGGTCACCCAGCAGACGGTCAAGGCCTTGCCCGCCTTGAAAGCGTTGGCGGAGCAATTGCGCATTCCGTTTGTTGCCACCCCCTTAAGTCCTCAGGGTCTAGCCCAGGATAACTGGACCGAACTGTATGGGGAAAGCGGTCAAGGTCCCCACGCCTTATGAGTTTCAGCCAGCGTAATGGCCCTGCCCATCACGGTGGGAAGCCTGTTCACGCAAAACAAAAAATCCCCCATCGGTTTGGGAGACTGAAATGGCGGTCCCGAGGGGATTCGAACCCCTGATCTCCGCGCTGACAACGCGGCGGCTTAGGCCACTAACCGACGGGACCGTATGCAGTTTTGAAGAAAAAAGATGGTGCCGCAGGGCGGAATCGAACCGCCGACACAAGGATTTTCAGTCCTTTGCTCTACCGACTGAGCTACCGCGGCATAATCTCGATCAAACTTCCCAATGGTGGGCGAAACAGGGTTCGAACCTGTGACCCCCTGCTTGTAAGGCAGGTGCTCTACCGCTGAGCTATCCGCCCGCGCCAATCGCGAAGATTAGTTTACCCGCTTTCGCGCGAACTGTCAACCAGTTCAACAAGTGCCGGCGGACAAGTCACGATGGATATCATATCATGCGAGCGGTCGGAAGAAAAGACGCCGAATCGGCACCTCGGCGTCTTTTTTGCGGATTTTTGCTGCCTTCGTTGCCGCATTTATCCTTGAACCCACCACGCATAGGTTCCTTGATGAGGTCCCGACGGAACGGTGACGAGAATCCAGTGGTTTCCCAGAAACCCCAGCAAATGATATTGCGCATCTTTGTTGAATGGCAACGAGATGTCGAGATGCTGCCTCGGACCATAAATAAGCAACTGCCAATTGCCCCCCATAGAGCGACTCAACGTCGCCGCTCGTTTTCCATCCGCCGAAAAGGCTGGCCGACCCACCCACTTCAGGTCCGGTCGAGCGTACTGCAATTTGTCGCCGTTCTGCCAAAAAATCACGCGGTTCGCGGTCGTGCCCAGTATATCGGGATGATTCTTCGCCAAATATAAGGGGGACAATTGAGGAAGCGATACAACCCCGTGGCCTTGATAGAGCACGTGACCATTGCTCAACGCCACCAGCATCTTGTTGCCTTCCGCGAATCCGAGTCCCGTAACGCTGAGTCCCGGAGAAGGCAGCGCCATCGGCGTTAAGTTGCCATCCCGGTCCCAGACATAGGCACCCATGCCATCCGGTCCTTGCCCGGCCAATCCCACCGCTTGGCTGTCAGGTGCCCAGAGGACTTGGCTAATGGAACCCATGCGCTGAGAAATTTGCGACAAGCCATCTTGTCCGCTGACCGATACATAACCCAGATGAGTGGCCGCATCAAGCCACAGGACCGATTGGCCATCGGGCGACGGGTACACTGGGCCGCCAACGCCCACCAATGGGAGCGCACCGGGGCCCAAGGCGAGCTTCCACACTCCCACGCCCGAAGGTTCGGGGACATCCACCCAATTGAGGGTGCTCTTGGCTGCGGTAATGTGCACCTGGTTTGCCGACAGGTGATACAGGTCGTTCGGCGTCACCAAGTAATATTGACCTTGGCGCTGCACCAGCCCTCCCGCCGCGGTGCTCACTTCAATCCACGTGGATCCTTGCACCTGGTGCGACAGCGGGACTTTCGCAAAGTAGATTTGAATGGCGGCAAATACTAATAAGAGCAGGAGCGACACCGGGCGTTTCACAGATGAACCCTCCCCCATCTGGTCTCACCCTACCCTATGTCCGTCCTGTCCAAATATGCCGACCATGCAAAAAGCGGCCCTCGTTCGAGAGCCGCCGAAGTGTCCTTCTCTAGGCGTCCTGCTTAATATGGCGGACTTCCTCCGCCAAGGCGGGCACCACCTTGAAGAGGTCTCCTACGATGCCATAATTGGCCGCCTTGAAGATGGGAGCATCCGGGTCGCTGTTGATGGCGACGATGTATTTGGAGCCTGATATCCCGGCGAGGTGCTGAATGGCGCCGGAGATCCCCACGGCAAAGTAGACCGTCGGGCTGACTACCTTGCCGGTTTGGCCAATGTGGTAGGAGTGCGGCACCCAACCCTCGTCCGCCACCGGACGGGAGGATCCCATCGCTGCGCCCAAGGCACTCGCCAAATCCTCCAACACCTTGAAATTCTCTGGAGCCTTGACTCCTCGGCCTCCAGAAACGATGATGTCTGCTTCGGTCAATTCCAACTGCTCGCCTTGGCTTTCCTTCACTGCCACCACGCGGGCTTGAAATTGGCTTGCATCCAATCCGGGGTCGATGGCGAGCACAGCCGCAGCGCGCTGGGTCTCCGCCACCGGTTGTATGTTGGGGCGAATCGAATAGACTTGCCGCGGCGAGTCTATGGCGACTCGGGCGAACGCCTTGCCGGCATAGATTGGCCGAACGGCGCCCAACCGCCCATCATCGCGCCGATACACTTCCGTGCAATCGCTGGCCAGTCCCGCCCCCAGCAGTCCGGCGACACGGGGAGCCAAATCCTTGCCCCATGCGGTGGCGGGAAAGAACAAGCTCTCTGGATCCACACCCTCCACAACTTTCACAACCGCGTCTGCAAATCCATCCGAGCTGTAATGGTGATACGCGGAACCGGAGAGGAATACCACTTGGTCAGCGCCATACTGGCCGAGACTATCCTTTGACTGTTCCGCGCCATCCCCGAAGGTTAACGCGGTCACTTGGCCCGGAGCCAGTTTCTGCGCCAGCGAGAGCATCTCGAACCCGACGCGCCGTACGCGACCGCCTTCTTGGTTTATGACGACTAAAATTCCTGATGCCATTCGGGTCGCCTCCTTAAATTACCTTGGCCTCTTCGTGCAAGAGACGGGCCAGTTCCTTCGCAGCCTCTTCCGGCTCGCCGGTCAGAATCTTCGCGGCAGGACGCTCCGGGGGCAGGGTGAGTTCTTCCACCCGAACCCAAGGCGTGGTGTCCACACCAAGCGAATCGAGAGGAACAGACTTCACTTCTTTCTTTTTAGCCTTCATAATGTTCGGCAACGTGGGGTACCGGGGCTCATTCAGTCCCCGCTGGGCCGTAATCACCGCTGGCATTGGCAGCTCAACAATCTCGGACGCGCCTTCCAGTTCGCGTTCCGCGCGTATCCGCCGGGACTCGACATCCACGTTCAGTTCGATGACCACGGTCACTTGCGGCAATCCCAGTTCCACCGCAACCAACGCCCCGACTTGGGCTTGGTCGTCGTCGACCGCCTGCTTGCCGGTGACAATCAAGTCGTAGCCTTCCTCCTGAGCGACTTTGGCCAGTGCCCGTGCGGCCACTTGGCTGTCGATCACGGCGTCTGTCATCACGTGGATGGCTCGATCGGCGCCCATGGCCAGCGCTTGGCGGATAGCCTCCTCAACCCGTGAGGGGCCCAGGGACAGCACCACTACCTCGCCACCCGCCTTTTCCTTGAGGCGGAGACACTCTTCGATGGCGAACTCGTCGTAGGGGTTAATCACCCACTTGATGCCGTCTGTTTGAATGGCGGTGTCGCCGGGATTCAGACGAATCTTGGTCGCCGTATCGGGCACCTGCTTAACTAGTACAAGAATCTTCATCATGGCCCTCCTTACCTGTTAGCCGTTTCAATTCTCGCGAGAGTAGCGGCCAAGGTTTCCAACAGAACCGATTCCTGATGTTCAAATACGGTTCGCAAATCAATCAAAAGCTTGCCGCGGTTCACCCGCGTGATAACCGCAGTCGGAGCCTGCCGGAGCGCCTTTTCGCACGCCACCAGCTGATCCGGCGGCAAGGTGCAAGCAATCACGTACCCTTCCACGCGCGTCCCCGGCATGGAGCCTCCTCCAATTTCCGACCAATCGGGCTCAATGTCAAGCCCGAGTCCAGGAAGCCGTTTTGAAAGCTGGTCTCGAAAGGCGCGCGAGCGGGCCAAGAGCGTCTCCTGGTCCATCCGAATCATCCGCCAAAGCGGCAAATCCTCTCCGCGGCCTTCCCGATACCAACGGAGCACCAGTTCCAACACCGAGAGCGTCATCTTGTCGACGCGCACCGCGCGCGCCAAGGGATGCTTCTTCATGCGTTGAATCCATTCGCGGCGTCCCACCACCAAACCGGCCTGCGGCCCTCCCAACAACTTGTCCCCGGAAAAGGTGGTGATGTCGACCCCGGCCGCCACGACGTCCTGGACTCGCGGTTCCTCCCAATCGCCCAACCGGATAGGCAAGAGCACGCCGCTCCCCAAGTCCTCCATCACCGGCACTTGGTGTTTTCGCCCCAACGCAACCAGCTCTTGCGTACGCACGCTGTCGACAAAGCCAATTTGACGGAAGTTGGATTGGTGGACTTTCAACAAGAGGGCGGTATTCTCCGTAATGGCGCGCTCATAGTCGTAGTCGTGCGTCTTATTGGTGGCGCCGACCTCCACCAAACGCGCGCCAGACAAGGCCATGACCTCGGGAATTCGGAAGGACCCGCCAATCTCCACCAGTTCACCGCGAGAGACCACGACATCGCGCCCTTGCGCCAGGGTGGCGAGCGCCAGCAGGACCGCCGCCGCGTTGTTATTGACCACCATGGCGGCTTCCGCGCCGGCCAACTCTGCCAAGAGACCCTCCACATGCTCGTGGCGGGAACCGCGCACACCCTCTTCCAGCCGATACTCCAACGTGGAATACTGCGTGGCCACCGCGCTGAGGTGGTCCATCATCTCCGGCGGGAGCGGCGCTCGGCCCAAATTGGTATGGATCATCACACCCGTGGCGTTGATGACTGGCTTTAGGTGCGGCTCAGCCAAAACCCGAGCCCTCTCTCGAGACCACGCCACCACCATGTCTAGCGGCGGTACAGGCGCGCCATTCAGGACGTCCTGGCGAATCTCCGCCAACACCTGGCGCACGCCTTCCTGCATCCAAACCGGGGCGACGGCGGCCTCCCCCCCTTGCATGGCCCGCAACACGGTCTGCACCGCCGGAATTTGGCGCAGTGCGGCTTGAATCGTTTCTCCTCCCACCAACATCCTCCTCAAACCCGTCTTTCTGATCGCTAATGGCGCGTGTCGGGCGCCTCCCGGTTTCCACTGGGACTGATAGGCATATCCTCGTCGACCAGGCCTAAGCTCGAATCCACTATGAGGTGGCGCTCCTGATCAAACACCTCATCCGCGTTCATGTCATAGAGAAAAATCGCATAGTTGAACGGCGTCTCGGGATGTTCCAACGGACCCTTTTCCGACATTCAAACCGCCTCCTACGATATTTGACCCTAGCGTCACCGGATGCGGCAGCCCTCATCCCTGCAACCAGCGACTCACTTCCGGAGCCCAATAGCTGATAATCATGTCGGCACCAGCCCGGCTAATGCTGGTCACGCTCTCCATAATCACCCGTTCGCGCTCAATCCACCCATTTTGCGCAGCCGCCTCAATCATGGCGAATTCGCCGGAGACCTGATATGCTGCCACCGGCACCTCGACCGCTTGGCGGATGTCCGACAAAACGTCGAGGTACGGAAGCGCGGGCTTCACAATCAGCATATCGGCCCCCTCTTCCAAGTCCAGCATCACTTCCCGCAACGCCTCACGCCGATTGGCCGGATCCATCTGATAGGCACGGCGGTCACCAAAGGCGGGCGTATTTTCTGCCGCCTCCCGAAAAGGTCCATAGAATCCTGAGGCATACTTGGCTGCGTACGACATGATCGGCACATCGGGATATCCTGCCTGATCCAATGCCCGGCGTATCGCCTGAACCCGCCCGTCCATCATGTCTGAAGGAGCCACCACCGTAGCGCCGGCCTTCGCCTGCTCCACGGCCGCGCGAGCCAGCAAATCCAACGTGGGGTCGTTGTCGACCCGGTCTCCCACCAGCACGCCGCAATGCCCATGATCGGTATATTCACAGAGGCACAGGTCAGCTATCAGGACCGCTTCAGGCAACGCCTCCTTGAGTTGGCGCAATGCGACCTGAACGATGCCATTGGGGTCATAGGCGTCCGAACCGACACTATCCTTGTGGGAGGGGATGCCAAACAACAGGAAGGAACGCACCCCGCCGTGATACACCTCGGTCAAATGCTCAACCAGTGTGTCCGGCGACCACTGATAGATGCCAGGCATGGACTTGATGGGATCGCGGCGGCCTTCGCCCGGTTTTACAAACACCGGATAGATGAGACCGTCCGGACTGAGACGCGTTTCACGCACCAGCCGACGCAAATTTTCGCTTTGACGCAAGCGGCGCGGTCTTTCAATCGGAAACATGTGGGTTCTCCTTTGCGTAATATTCGCGCACACTGTCCACCAAGAGCCGCAGCGACGGCTCGGGTGCTTCGCGAGCGATCGAGATGCCGTAATGGCTTAAGGTGCGCGTTGTCAATGGCCCTATTGAAAAACTGGGGATGTTGGCCAAGTGCCGGCGGTCTTCCGGGCTGAGTTGGTCCACCAGATACTCGACCTGCGAGGACGCGGTGTACAGAATGGCATCGTATGATTCGGTGCGAATGGTGTGATGGAGCGTTAAAGAGAGCGGCTGGGGCTGGTTTTGATACAGCACCACTTCATCCATCAATGCCCCCCGCCCCCGCAAGGTATCTCCCAGAAAGGTGCGGTTAAGCTGCCCTCCCGGAAAGAGCACCACGCTGCCCCGCACCGGAACCGCACCAAAGGCTTCCGCGAGGCCTTCCTGGCTATACTCCGCCTCCGGCATCAGCTCGGGAATCAGACCGCGCTCGCGAACTTGAATGGCTGTTTCCGGTCCCACGACAGCGATTTTTGCCCGCATTTCACGGACATCTTTGCCGAGGCGCTTCATCCGGTCGAACCATCGTTGCACCGCTTCGCCGCTCGTGAAAATGATCCAATCATATCGTTCCAGTCGACGGATGGCGGCATCTACCGCATCATAGGATGCCGGATCGGTTAAGCGCGAGACAGGCCATATCTCAACGGCCGCCCCCCAATCCTCCAGCCAGCGCAGGGCCCGTTGCGCGCGCCCCCCGTCACGCAGCAGGACAACGCGGCGTCCATACAGCGGCCGTGTGCTAAACCACGGCACCTCTTGGTCCCGCCACGGACCCGTCCAGGACCTGCCGTCCCAATGCAATAATTCCTCGCCCTTTTCATCCACCACGCGGTTTTGATGCTCTGGCAGGAACAAGCCCTGGCGATCGAGCTCGGAGGAGCCGACGGAAACGCCCGACACAATCCGAATGTGCTGCCACTGCTCCACGCGAAGAGATTCCATGAAAGCGCGCACCGGCGCATACAGGGACGGGGTCCCTGGCACCAGCCAAACCCACTCGTGCTGCTCCATGCCAGCCAGGCAGGCCTCCACTGATTCAGGACTGGCGCCTACGGTTTTGACCAGCCAATCCCGGCGCGTACCCAAGACTTCCCGGATGGATGCCTCGGCCAAAATCTCCTCGGCACGCTCCATGGCACCGATTGCTGCCTCGGTGAGCATCCCGGGAATTCCCGGACCCCCACCCACAATGGTTAACACCGGTTCATCACCCCTCCGCGGTTTGAATTAGCTTAAGCGCTCCTTCATCACGCAGACGCCGTCCCACCTGCCGTCCTGCTTCCTCGACCGCATATGCTGGGCACTCTGCCGTTTCGCGCAGCATGATTTGCCCGTCCACTCCGGCCACTTGCGCCACTAGGCGGAGGCGATCCACGTCAATCCATTCCGCGAATGCGCCCAGGGGCACCTGACAGCCGCCTCCCAGCTCATCCAAAACCGACCTTTCCGCCACGGCGACCGCCTCCGACCGCCCGTCATTGATGGTGTCCAACACGCCCCGGACGTCAGCGCGGTGAATGGCCGCCTCCACCGCTAGAATTCCTTGGCCAGGGGAGGGCACCATCACCTCCGGATCGAGATATTGGGTCACGCGCTCGGTCCATCCCATGCGAATGACGCCGGCGGCCGCCAGCACCAGCCCGTCGACCGCGCCTTCCTGCCACTTCCGAAAGCGTGTCTGCAAATTGCCGCGAACCGGAGCCACTTCCAAATCCCTCCGCATGTTGCGCAGAAAAGCGGCGCGGCGGAGACTGGAAGTTCCCAGCACCGTGCCCGGCGGCAGAAGGTCCAGAGGCTCCTTGGCTATCAAGACGTCCCGACGATCCTCCGGCAATGCGTAGGCGCCAATCACCAGCCCCTGCGGGAGCGCCGTAGGCAGATCCTTCAGCGAATGCACCGCCATGTCAATGGCATCCGACAGAAGCGCTCTTTCGAGCTCTTCCGTAAAAAGGCCCTTGCCGCCCACCTGATGCAAGGCTCGATCCAGAACCCGATCGCCTTTGGTCTCAAAGGTTACCAGTTCCACCTGATGTCCCGCCTGCTCCAGCAATGCCACCAGCTGCCGGGTTTGGGCGACGGCCAGTTGGCTTGAACGCGTCCCCACCTTAAAATGCGCCATGAGTTTTCCTCCGTCTGTCCTGCGCCTCCTCACCAAGACGCGGTTCGTGCTGCTGTCAATTCAAGCTACTCGCTCACAAGATCGCGTGATGAGGACCGGGGAAAAGCAGGTTGACCCCAAAGACATTCACCAACACCACGAGAAAGGCAATCATCGACCAGGTTGCCAGACGATGTCCATGCCATTTCCCGACATACCGGGCCACGAACAGCGCCCCGTAAATGGCCCACGTCATAAACGACCATATCTGTTTGGCATTCCACATCCAGTACGCGGATCCGGTTGCATGGCCCCATAATGCTCCAGTCACCAGCGTCGCGGTAAAGAGTCCCCATCCGGCAGCGACAAACCGCCCGCTCCACGCGTCCATGTCGCCCAATGCCGGCAATTGGTAATAGAACAACCTCACCCGCTTGTTTTTCAATTCGCGCTCTTTCTCTATGTACATAATACCGAAAACCGAAGCCAGCAAAAAGGAAACGTCGCCGAGGGCCGCCACCACCACATGGAGAACGAGAAGAACTCCCATGGGATGTCGACCCGGCGCGGCATTGCCAGAAACGCCTTGGCTCATCAGCCACACCACGAAGACCACGGGAAAGAGAAAGGCGCCAACTGGCCGCATGCCCAGCCGCCGGCCAAACGCCAGGAAAAGCCCCACGGCCACCCACACAAAAAACGCCACCCAATCATAAAGGGTTGCTGCGGGAAATTGAGCGAGGGCAATCCCCCGCTGAATCAGCCAGAGCGACTGCGAAACAAAGCCAACCCACCCCAACAGGAGGGCCCATTTGGCTTGCTTCAAGTCGTAAAGTTGCGCCACAAATAGAATGGCCGCGCCCAAATACCCGACGAGGGTGAGCGCGACAAACAATGCCCCCACAGCGTCCTCCGGTTGCCCTGCAGCTAGGCGGTTCCGCCGTCAACCTGCGTCCGGGAAGCGTCTCCCTCCTCGGCGAGGTGAAACAACTCCCGAATGGCGTCCACGTACGAATGCTTCTGCTCATCAGCGCCCCAACTGCGCATGGACACCATTGCGTCGTTCAAAAATTTGTTCATGATAAGGCGCGTGGTCTCCGCGACAACGGCCCGTTCCTCTTCAGACAGGTTAGGCAGGCGATTCATCGCCTTCTCCAACTCCTCCTGGCGAATGGCTTCTGCCTTCTGGCGGAGGGAGCGAATTACCGGACCCACTTGGCTGGCGCCCATTTCCTTCTGGAATTGTGCGACCTCATCATCGATCAATCGTTCCACCCGCTGCACCTCCTGTTGCCGCTTGTGCAAATTGGCATTCACGACGTGATTGACATCATCGATGTCATAGAGAAAGATGCTCTGTCCGATCTCGGCAACCCGGGGGTCAATGTCCCGAGGCACCGCCATGTCAAAGAAGAAGCGAAACTTGTGGGCTTGTCCCTTAAGAGCTTCGTGGGCCAAGGCATACGAAATGATGGGTTCCGGCGAACTGGTGCAGGACACGATGATGTCCGATTCGCGCACGGCTTCCGCCAGGTCATGTAGTTTCACGACCCGACCCCCCACCTCCGACGCCAATTCCTGGGCTCGACTTAACGTCCGGTTGGCGATGGCCAATTGGCCAATGCCCTGCGCGGCCAAATGCCGCGACACCAATCGGCCGGTTTCACCCGCCCCAATCACCAGGGCCGACCGATCATCCACGCTGCCAAACACCTTGCGCGACAGCTCGACAACCGCATACCCCAACGACAAGGCATTGCGGCCAATGTCGGTCTCGCTGTGGGCACGCTTTCCAGCCCGGAACCCATACTGGAACAAGCGGTGCAGACGTCCGACCGCTTCATGCTGCTGCGCCAGCTGATAGGCATCCTTTACCTGACCCAGTATCTGGGTTTCGCCAAGTACCATGGAATCAATACCCGAAGCCACCCGCATGAGATGATCGGCCGCTTGGGCATCCTCGTACCAAAAGAGCGCATCGGAAAATTCTCCACGCGGCACGGATACCAGGCGTTCCCACCAGGCCAGGATGTCGCCGAGGGGCACATCCCCCGCAACATACAGTTCCGTGCGATTGCACGTAGACAAAATTACAATGCCATCTTGATGTCGCATCGTGTCGCGCGAGGCATACGCCTTGTCCAGCAACTCGGGACCAAAGGCCACCCGCTCGCGCACCGCTACGGGCGTGTCACGATGATTGATGCCGACAACCTGTATTTTCATGGGCGTTATCCCTCCTCCGCGATTCGTCTCATTCGGTCCTATGGCGGCGCCACCAGTATCGGCCGATGTCACCAATATGATACCACGGAACCATGATTGCGGAATGAAAATAAAGTTTTGGCGATATCTGCCGTTTTATGCCAGATCGAATAACGCCCAAACGGCTTTGACATGCTAAGTCACATCCGCTTACAGAATCTGCTTGAGGAGGGCGCATGACAATCATCGGAACGAGCGTACCGCGCAAGGAAGCGCCCAACAAAGTGACCGGGCGCGCCAGATATACCGACGACATCAATGTTCCCGGGACATTGAACGCCGTCATTGTGCCGGCCAACAAGGCGCACGCAAAAATTGTCTCCATGGAAACCGAAGCGGCTAAAAACGTGCCGGGAGTCAAGGCCGTCATTACCGGCCAAGACGTATCCGTCCTTTGCGGCGACGTCACGGAAGACCGCCCGCCCTTGGCCCGGGACAAAGTCCGCTATTCGGGCGAGCCCGTGGCGCTGGTGGTCGCCCGTGACGAGATGGCCGCCCACCGGGCCGCCTCCTTAGTCAAGGTGCATTGGCAGGACCTTCCCGTCGTCAATACCATTCGGGACGCCTTGCGGGACAATGCGCCCTTGGTTCACGAAAAGAACGGAGAGTATGCCGTGGCCACCCCCCCGGTATATCCCAAGAAAAGGAGCAACATTGCAGACGAGGCCAACGTGACCAAGGGCGACGCAGACCAAGGGATGAAGAATAGCGACGTTAAAGTGCACGTGCGGGTCAGCTTGCCTCAGATTGACCATGCCGCCATGGAGCCGCGCATCGCCAAGGCGGAGATACTGGCTGACGGCCGCGTGCTTCTCCATGCCAGCACCCAAGCGCCGTTCGAAGTGCAGAAGCTCATCGCCAAGTACTTTAAGCTCAACCCGGGCCAAGTGATTGTCACGGCCCCCTTGGTGGGCGGCGCCTTCGGCGGCAAAGCGGCGGTCCAGTTGGAAATCCTGGCCTATTTGGCATCCAAGGCTGTTGGGGGGCAAATGGTCAGAATCGTGAACGCCCGGGAAGGAGACATGTCGACATCTCCCTTAGGAATGGGTCTCGAGGCCGAGGTGACATTGGGGGCCACCCGCGATGGGCATCTCCAAGCGGCGCAGATGCGCTTTTACATGGATATTGGGGCCTACACCGATTCTGCGCCGCGAATCGCCAGAGCCATCGCCGCGCAATGCACCGGCCCCTATCGCATCGCCAATGTCCACACGGACGTGTTTTGCGTCTACACCAATCACACCTACACCACCGCCTTCCGGGGATTTGGCCACATGCCCATGACGTTCGCGATCGAACGTGCCATGGATGAATTGGCGCATACCCTGCATATGGATCCGTTGGATCTGCGCGAAATGAACGCCATACGCCCCAATGACGTCACGCCCACCAAGGCGCGGTTAACCCGCAGCAATTTGGGCGATCTGCCTCAATGCATCGAGAAGATGCGACCTCTCATCGACTGGAACGGAGGGAAAGTCCAGTCGGTCGGCGCACATCGCGTGCGCGTGCAAGGGGTGGCAGCCTTCTGGAAAACATCCTCCAGCCCGCCCAATGCGGTCTCCGGCGCCTTGGTGACCATGAACTCCGATGGCAGCGTCAATCTCAGCACCGGTGCCGTGGAATTTGGTCCGGGTACGAAAACCACCGCCGCGCAAATCCTGGCGGAGAAACTGCGGATTCCTCTTGACCGCGTCTATGTCCATGAAGACGTGAACACGCAGGTGGACCCCGAGCATTGGAAGACGGTGGCCAGCCTCTCCACCTACATGGTCGGCCGGGCCGTCGTTGATGCCGCCAATGATCTGATTGGGCAATTGAAGAGCTTGGCCGCGGCGGTGCTGCGCTGCTCCCCGGATGACTTGGATTACGGCGAGGAAAAGATCTTTGTGCGGGACGACCCCTCCATCAGCATCAAATTCTCGGATTTGGCCTTGGGGTACAAGTACAAGGAGGGCGACTCCATCGGCGGCCAACTGATGGGACGTGGGCGGTTCATCATCCGCCATCTGAACCTTTTGGATGAGGAAACTGGGCACGGTCGGCCGGGACCGGCCTGGACGGTGGGAATTCAAGCGGTTGAGGTGGAATACGACGAGGAGACCCATCAATATCGCATCCTTAAAGCCGCGACGGTGCTGGACGCAGGCCGCGTCATAAACCCCGCGGTGGCAGCGGGACAAGTCATGGGCGGCATGAACATGGGACTTGGTGTCGCCAGCCGCGAAGGGGTGCACTACGATGCCCAAGGACAATTCCTCAACCAGCAGTTCCGCTCCTATAAGGTCATGCGCATGGGCGAACAGCCCCAGCAATACCTGGTCGAGTTTGTCGAGAATCCGCAGTTGGATTCGCCATTCGGCGCGCGGCCAATTGGCGAACACGCGGTGCTGGCCATCGGAGCAGCCTTGGCCAACGCACTGTCTCGGGCCGCTGATGTGTCGCTGAACACCTTGCCGATAACGCCGGAACAAATTTGGCGCGAAAGAGGTGCCCGACTATGATGCCGAATCCCCTCCATTACTATCGCCCGGATACCATCACCGAAGCGCGGGACCTCTTTGAACAGCTGCAGCGCGCCAATCAGCGCCCCACGTATTACGGCGGCGGAACAGAAATCTTGACCCGCTCGCGCTTGAACGATGGAGACTTCGACGCGGTCATCGACCTCAAAGGCATCCCCGAGTTGCACGTACATGAACAGGATGGCTCGCGGCTGCGGTTTGGCAGTGTGCTGCGGCTGACTGAACTGGCCGACCGCGATTTATGGCCCTTTCTGACCGCCACCGTGGACCGCATTGCGGACCACACGACCCGCGGTCAGATAACGCTCGGGGGAAACCTGTTCAGCACGCTTCCCTACAAGGAAGCGCTCCTCCCCTTCTTGGTCAGCGACAGCGCCGATTTGACCGTGGCCACGCCGGACGGTGTGAAGCAGCGGCGACTGGCTGATGTGTTTGATGAAGAGCTGCGACTGGACCCGGGCGACTTTCTGATTTCTGTGACCGTGGATGGTCAGGAAGCGAAGGCTCTGGCGTTCAAGAGCTTTAAGATGACACGGCAGGACTGGATCGATTATCCCCTAGTCACCATAGGCACGGCGCGTCGGGAGGACGGTTCCATCCGTGCGGCATTCTCCGGGTGGAGCAGTTTTCCTTTCACCTCCAGCCGGGTCAACAAAATCCTGTCCAATACGCAAAAACCGCCAGAGGAGCGTGCGCGCGAAGCGGTCGCGGCGATGCCCTTTCACGCCGTGGATGACATCCACGGTTCCAGCGAATACCGCCAGTTCGTCACCCAGTACACGCTGGCCCGCATGCTGAAAGAATTGGAGGCACAGTCATGAAGTCCTTAACGCGTCCCGAGCAAATTTCTTTCAATGTCAATGGTGAACCGCGCGATGTGGTCATCTATCCGGGAGAAACCTTGCTGTATACGCTCAGGGGTGATGCTCTCGGGCTGACGGGCGCTAAGCCCGGCTGTGAAAACGGCGATTGCGGGGCCTGCACCGTCTTGGTCAATGAGATTCCGGTCAAGTCGTGCATGGTCTTGACCCCCGAGGTCGAAGATCAAGCCATTACGACCGTCGAAGGCTTGCAAAATGCCCCCATCCAGCAAGCATTCCTGGACCACAACGCCTTTCAGTGCGGCTATTGCACGTCCGGTTTTCTCATGGTAGGCCATGCCCTGAGTCAGGACGTGGACAACGGGAGTCCCGAACGCACGGTGGAGTGGCTCCGCTCCAACATCTGCCGTTGCACCGGCTATCAGGAAATCTATGATGCCGTGTCATCCGTGGCGCATCCGAACGGATAACTGCCATCGCGGCCAATAATCGGCATGGTGGAATCGACGCCCGCGGGAATGCTAGGACAAACGAGCGGGAGGTTACAGCCGTGGCAGCATCATCGACATTCAACCCATGGAGCGTCTTTCACATCAAGCAAGCTCCTATTCCTTGGCGCCGGTTGTGGGGCACCGGATTGACCACTGGTCTTGGACTGGTGATTGGATTAAGCGTCGGACATCTGGAATGGGGCATCTGGGCCTTCATGGGCGGATTCAGTTCGCTTTATGTCCAAAACCAATCCTATCGCACACGTGGGATTACCCTAATGTTGGTGGGCCTGGGGCTTGCCGCCGCCATGGCCTTGGGGGCGCTGTCCGCAGTCTGGTGGGCGATGGCCTTGGCGCTGGCGTTTGTGAGTGCTTCCTCCACCTATTTGGCCGGAGCGTTTGATGTCCCCCTGCCAGCGGGCTTCATGTTTGTATTGGTGGCGTGCATCAGCGCAGCGCTGCCACTGCATCCACCGGGCATTGTGGCAGTCCGTGTTCTCTGCGTGCTGGGGGGTGCGGCACTGGCCTGGCTAATCGGCATGAGCGATTTTCTCTGGAACCGCCACGGTCCGGTGGCTGGGCATGTTAGCCGCGCCTACCGCGCCTTGGCGCGCTACGCCGGATCCATCGGCACTCAAAAGGCCCGGCCTTTGGAATATCAAACCGCCTTGGCTGTAAGTCGCGCCCACCGGGCTGCGCTCAACACCCCCGGAGATTCCCGCCTGCATGCCCTGGCGGTTCAATCCGAGCATGTCTTTCGGGCAGCCATTGCGCTATCCACCAAAGACGCGAAGCCCTTGTCGGCAGAGTGGGTGCATCTCATCCAACAAATGGCCCGTCATGTCATCACCCCTCCCGTCCAACGCCTTCAACTGCCGAAACCTGGGTTGGAACGCCGCGGCCACCATGGCCAACGGTGGCGGGAGACAATGTCTGAGACCATGGACGTCATTCAGCGAAAAAACCCGCCGGCGGAGAGCCCCGCCCTCTACCATCCAACCGCAGGCGAGCGGCTGCGGCGGGCACTCGATCCTGACTCCCTGGTGTGGCCAGCCACCCTGCGCATTGGCTTGGCGGTGGGGATTTCGGTGGTCCTGGCTCACTTTCTGGGCATTACCCATCCCTTCTGGGTTCCGCTAACCTGCGCAGCCGTGCTGCAAGGCGTATCCACGGTGGTCATTACCCAACGCACCCTTCAACGAGCGGTGGGCACCGTTCTGGGCCTGCTGCTGACGGGTGTGGTCCTCTCGTTACATCCCATCCCGGCGGCTACCGCCCTGATGGTGGTGGTCTTTCAGCTTTTGATGCTCTTTTTCATTGCCAAGAACTACGGCATTTCCGTCATTTTCATTACGGCCATGGCCTTGATCATCATTTACGCGGGCACGCACGCACCCGTGGCTCCTATGGTGTTGGCGCGGTTCGGCGACACCATCCTAGGGGGCGCAATCGGCCTCATTTCCGCCTTTGCCCTCTGGGGACGGGCCTCCTCGTCCCGGCTGCCCGCAGCCTTGAGCCGAGCCATCGCGCGCATCGGCACCTTGTTTGATGCCATTCTCACCGGGCAGCCCGCCGCCAGCGTGAACCAGTTGCGGGTGCACTGCCTCGATGCGCTGTTGACGGTGCGGCACATCTATGAGACGGCGTTGGGTGAGCTGCCGCGCCCTGCCAGCGACGAAAGCTGGCCCGTTATCTTTTCCGTGGAGCGACTCGGCTACCTGGTCATCGCCGTGTGTGAATCCATTCATGCCGAAGATCCCGCATTGGCCCGTGCCCTGGAGCCGATCTGGGACACGCTGGCCCATCAAGTGGAGTCGCATGACGAGAGTCCCCTCGGGAGGATTCCAACCATCACCCGATATCCCGCCATCGAACACCAATTGCAGGAACTGGCCGATGAACTGGATCTGTTGCAAGAGGAACCAGCTCCGAAATCCTCCTGAGACCCCCGCCAGAAGTCGCCCGGATCATGGTGGCACCATACATCGTACTACGATATAATGTCATCATCCTAGAAAGGAGCGACGCTTAATGGCTGACGCGCATCGTCCTGTGGCGCCTGAGGAATATGCTGCCTTGGCTTCATTCCGATATGGCCTCCGAAAATTTTTGCGGTTTAGTGAAGCCGCCGCGCGCAAGCGAGGCATCACCCCGCAACAGCACCAATTGCTATTGGCTATCAAAGGTTTCCCGGCACGCGAGTGGGCCACCGTCAATGAGTTGGCGGAACGGCTGCAATTGCAGCAGCATAGCGTGGTGGGCATTATTGACCGTTCCGAGAAGGCTGCATTGGTGTATCGAGCGTCCCATCCCGGTGACCAACGCGTCACTGAGGTTCATCTGACCGAATCCGGGGAGCGGGTGCTGGAGGAGCTGACCATCGCCCACCGCGATGAATTGCAGCGCTCGTGGGAATTTTTGGAAAGCCTGGCGGAGATTCTTCATCCAGACTCCCTCTCCCGCCGAGAGGGGCGTTGAGACATGAAAGACGCCTTAGGAGACTTTACCACCGACGGGCGACGGCTCGCGATCTTGTGCGCCCTAGCGGCGGTTTTGGGCATCTTGTCGGGGCTGGTGGCATGGATCTTGCTGCGCTTGATTGGACTCATCACCCACCTCGCATATTTCGGTCGGGTGGGCTGGTCTCTGGTTGCTCCCGATCCCCAACACTGGGGCCCCATCTCGATGGCAGTGCCGATCATCGGCGGGCTCTTGGTGGGACTACTTGCCAAATTCGGCACGGACAAAATTCGCGGACATGGCATCCCGGAAGCGATTCAGGCCATTTTGGAAAACCAGAGCCGCATGGAGCCCCGTGTGGCGCTGATAAAGCCCATCGCCTCCGCCATTACCATCGGAACAGGAGGCCCCTTCGGCGCGGAAGGTCCCATCATCATGACCGGAGGCGCCATCGGATCGATTGTCAGTCAATTGTTTCCGCTCTCTTCCATGGAACGGCGAACCCTGCTCGTGGCCGGCGCGGCCGGGGGCATGTCCGCCACCTTCGGCTCACCGATTGCGGCCGTCTTGCTCGCTGTCGAACTGCTGCTCTTTGAATGGCGCCCCCGGAGCCTCATTCCCGTTGCCCTGACTAGCGCCATCGCCGAAGGCATGCGGGTTTGGCTGATGGGCTCCGCGCCGGTCTTCGCCATCGGCGCAACACCGACGCTGCCATGGGACGCCCTCATCTGGGCAGTGGCCATTGGCGCGGCGGCCGGTTTCACCTCCGGACTCCTCACCAAACTGGTCTATTGGGTAGAGGATTTATACCGGAAGCTCCCCCTGCATTGGATGTGGTGGCCAGCCCTGGGCGGGCTGCTGGTGGGTCTGGGCGGTCTCATCGACCCGCGGGCCTTGGGGGTCGGGTATCCCACCATCCGAGCGTTGGACGACGGTCAGGTTCTGGTCTCCGCCGCCCTTCTCTTGTTCATGGTCAAGGCCGTCATTTGGATCGGGTCGCTCAGTTCCGGCACATCGGGTGGGGTATTGGCTCCCCTGCTGCTCCTGGGCGGAGCGCTCGGTACCCTCCTAAGCCCTTTGTTCCCGGGTCATCTCGTCGGGGTATGGGCCACCATGGGCATGGCCGCCATGCTGGGCGGCACCATGCGGGCGCCTTTGACCGCCACAATTTTCACGATGGAAACCACGCACGCGTGGCCGCTCTTGCTGCCCGTATTCATCGCGTCATCGGCCGGCATGGCCGTGACGGTGCTCTGGATTCCCCGCTCCATTTTGACTGAGAAGGTTTCGCGCCGCGGTGTGCACGTGGCCCGCGAATACTCTGTCCACCCTTTGGAAGGTCAGGCAGTGTCCGATGTTATGGTGGCGCGCCATGAGACCGTCGCGTTCCCCACCACCGCCAGAGTCTCGGATGTCGCTCAGCAAATTCTTACGGTCCCAAAAGTGAGCTATGCCAGTTATCCGGTGGTGGATTCCGAAGGGCGCGTGGTTGGTGTGGTGTCGCGAATGGCCATCCTTTATCATCATCACGTTGAACCTGATTCAGTCGTTCCGCTCCACGCGCTAGCCAAGGTTCCGATAGCCATCAGCGACCGGGCGCGCGTGCGCACAGCCGTTGAACACATGGCGAGGCATGGCCGGGACGCGCTTTTGGTGGTCAATCGCCAATCGGACTGGGTGGGATGGATCACCCATCACGATGCCATGAAGACCTGGCGGCGGGCATTGGAGGCCGAAGAACGGCGGGAGCCGGTCCTCCGCGTTCCCTGGGCGAGGACGTCCTGGGACCATCATCACTCGCGTTCCCTATAAGAAAGGACCGCTCCCAGCGGGGGCGGTCCTCATCACAGCATCGTTTAGACGTGCGCCATAGCCTCACGCAACGCGTCAACAACCTGCCAAGGCATGGTCACAACGCTTGCGCCTGCGGCGGTTAGAGCCTTTTCCTTGGATTCCAAGGTGCCACGGCCGCGTTCGATGATGGCGCCCGCGTGTCCCATCCGCTTTCCGGGAGGGGCGGCACGCCCGGCCAAATAGGCAACTACGGGCTTGCCAAACGTCTTCAAGTATTCGGCAGCTTCTTCCTCCGCGCTGCCGCCGATTTCCCCCACCATGACGACGCCCTTGGTGTCCGGGTCATCCTTAAAGTGCCGCAATACCGAGATGAAGGTCTGGCCCACCACCGGGTCGCCTCCCATCCCGACCACAGTGGTCTGTCCAAAACCGCCATTGGTGAGACTGAAAGCAATCTCGTAGCTCAACGTTCCCGAGCGCGCCACCACGCCGATGGGGCCGGGCTGGTAGATGTGATTGGGCATAATTCCCATCTTGGTCTTCTCCCCGGGGGAAATAATCCCGAAGGTGTTGGGACCAATCACCGTCACACCCAGTTCGCCAGCGCGGGTGACAATGTCGATGGAATCTTGAACCGGAATATGCTCCGGAATCATGACCAACAGTTGGATGCCGCTTTCCATCGCCTCAAAGGCCGCATCCTTGGCAAACGGCGCTGGCACAAACACGATCGACGCGTTGGCACCGGTCTTCTGAACGGCGGTTTCCACGGTGTCGAAGACAGGCACGCCTTCCACCGTGTCCCCTGCCTTGCCCGGAGAAATGCCGCCAACCACTTGCGAACCATAGGCCAGCATCTGCTTCGTGTGGAAGCGCCCTTGATTTCCGGTGATGCCCTGAACCAGGATCTTGGAGTTTTTGGTTAGTAAGACTGCCATTATGACCGGCCCTCCCCTGCTAGCTGCACCGCACGCTCGGCCGCGGGCGCCATGTCGGAATATGCCGAGATGCCCGCCTGCTCCAATAGAGCGACGCCTTCCTTCTCATTGGTGCCCACCAAGCGCACGACCAGAGGCACTGGAATACCGGTCCCTTCCTTGACCTGCAAAATCGCCGTGGCCACATCGTCGCAGCGGGTAATGCCCCCAAAGATGTTGATGAACAACACTTTTGGCTTCATGGACACCAGGACGTCCAAGGCCTGTGCGGTCGGCTCGACCGACGCGCCGCCGCCTGCGTCCAGGAAGTTGGCCGGCTTGCCGCCAAAGTATTGGATGGCGTCCACGGTGGCCATTGCCATGCCGGCCCCGTTGGCCATGATGGCAATGTCTCCGTCCAATTCCACAAATGCCAAGCCAATTTGGTGGACTTTCTTCTCGAGCTCCGAACCTTCCTCGATAAGCTCCAAGTTCTTGTGCCGGAAGAGCGCGCTGTCGTCAATGTTGAGACGGGCGTCCGCCGCCATCAAGTGGCCATTCACCACCGCCAACGGGTTGATTTCCACCAATTCGGCGTCCCGCTCCCGGTAGATTTGGTAGAGCTTCACCACCAAGTCGGCCAACTCGCGCGCCAGAGTGCCGGTGAGGCCCAGCCGCTGCGCGAGTTCCCGGCCAAAGTACGGCAGCACTCCCACTCGGGGATCCACCCACTGGCGAACAATTTGGGAGTCGTCCACATCTTCGATCTCCACACCACCGGCCAAGGAAGCCATGACCAAGGGAACCTTCTTGTTGCGATCGGTGGTCACCGATATGTAAAACTCGCGCTCAATGTCCAACTTGCCTTCCGCATAGAGTCGCTCCACGGTGTAGCCTTTCAAATCCATGCCCAGCATGGCCTTGGCCACGTCACGCGCCTCGTCGGGCGTCGATGCGAACCGGATGCCGCCAGCTTTGCCGCGGCCGCCCACCAACACTTGGGCCTTTAAAGCCGCGGGTCCAATCTCCTGCACAGCCTGATATGCGTCCTCCGGGGTGTTGACTAGACGCCCGGGAGGAATGGGGATTCCATGATCGCGAAGCGCTTGCTTCGCCAGGTACTCGTACTGCTTCACCTACTTGTCCCCCTCCAGGATTTTCTCTTCTGTTCCTATCACTTCATCCACCAGCATGCGGCAATGGCGGCTAACCCACTCGGGAGAGACATCCATTGTCGCCACGCCGGAATCAATCGCGGCTTTGGCCACCGCGCCAGCAACGGCGGGCGCCACGCGCCGGTCCATGGGTTTGGGAATGATGTAGTCGTCTCGGAGTTCACGGTCGCTGATGAGGCCCGCCAACGCACGCGACGCGGCCACCCGCATCGCCATGTTGATGTCGGTTGCGCCCACGTCCAGGGCCCCCCGGAAAATGCCGGGAAATCCGAGCACATTGTTAATCTGATTGGGAAAGTCGGAGCGGCCGGTTCCCACGACCCGGGCGCCGGATTCGAGGGCATGCACGGGCCAAATTTCCGGTACCGGGTTGGCCAGCGCGAAAATGATGGCATCGGGATTCATGCCCTTCATCATTTCCATGGTAAGCGCTCCCGCGACCGATACACCAATGAACACGTCAGCGCCCTTCAAGGCATCACCCAGGCCCCCTTGGCGCCGTTCCCGATTGGTCATCCGGGCAATCTCCTCTTTGTAGGGGTTCATGCCTGTCGGGCGGCCCTCGTAAATCAGGCCCTCGCGGTCCACCAGCGAGATGTCCTTGGCCCCCAGCTCGAATAACAGGCGCGTCGTGGCGATCGCCGCCGCGCCGGCCCCATTGAAGACAATCCGCATCTCATCGATGGGCTTTGCGGTATAGCGCAAGGCGTTAATCAAGGCGGCTCCAACCACCACCGCGGTACCGTGCTGATCGTCGTTGAAGACCGGGATGGAAAGTTCCTCTTTCAACCGCGCCTCAATTTCGAATGCCCGGGGAGCCGCTACGTCTTCCAAGTTCACGCCGCCAAAGGAAGGCTGCAACAGACGTACGACTTCAACGATTTTTTCCGGATCCTTAGTGTCGAGGCACAAAGGAAATGCATCCACTCCACTAAACATCTTGAAGAGAATGGACTTGCCCTCCATGACCGGCAGCCCTGCTTCCGGGCCGATGTCCCCGAGTCCCAGCACGGCGGTGCCATCCGTCACAATGGCGACGGTGTTGGCCCGATTGGTGTATCGATTGACCAAGCTTCGGTCGCGGTGAATCTCACGGCACGGCTCCGCCACGCCTGGGGTATAGGCCAACGACAAATCATCTTGGTCGCGCACGGGTACCTTGGAGACAATTTGAATCTTGCCCCGGTGTTCCTCGTGATATTTGAGCGCCTTTTCGCGGCTTTCCATAGTTTCCTCCTAGGCCTTGGGTCCCACCGACAAGAGTGTCAGGGGTTCGCGGACGGAGTTCACCGACTTCTTGAAGGCTTCCTTCTCGTCCGCGGTGAAATCGACTTCCAATACCTTTTCGACGCCGTTTCCGCCAATGATGGCCGGCACACCCACATAGATATCCCGCTCGCCGTATTCGCCATTCAGGTAGCTGATGACCGGCAAGATGCGCCGCTCATCCAACAGGACCGCCTTGACCATGTCCGCAAGCGACGAGGCGGGCGCGTAAAAGGCCGAGGTCTTCATTAGCGAGAGCACCTCGCCGCCGCCAGTCCGTGTGCGCTGCACAATCTTGTCGATGGTCTCTTTGGGCAAGAGCTTCTCCACCGGGATGCCGCCCGCATAGGAATACCGAACCAACGGCACCATGTCGTCGCCGTGGCCGCCCATGACGAACGCGGAAATGTCCTTGGGAGACACCTTCAAGGCATCCGCCAGGAATGTGCGGAAGCGCGCCGAGTCCAACACGCCCGCTTGGCCCATCACGCGGTGATGGGGGAATCCGCTCGCCTTTTGGGCCACGTAGGCCATCACATCGGCGGGGTTGGTGAGGACTACAATGATGGAGTTGGGCGACACCTTACTGGCCTTCTCCACCACGTCATAGACCACTTCCGAGTTGACCTTCAAAAGGTCGTTGCGGCTCATTCCCTCTTTGCGGGGAAGTCCGGCCGTCACCACAATGATGTCCGAGTCGCGCGTCTCCTCGTAGTCATTGGTGCCGACCACCTTCATGGAGAATCCCTCGATGGGGCCGGATTCCCACATGTCCAGCGCCTTGCCCTGCGGTACACCCGGCTGAATGTCGACCAACACCACATCGCCGAGCTCCTTCAGAGCCAGGAGATGTGCTGTGGTGGCGCCTGTGGCGCCCCCGCCGATGACCGTAATTTTGTTCCGACGAAACATCAAAATCACCCCTTCTTTGTTTACGAACTACAGCGTGTCAATGATAGCACTGGCGAATTCCGACGTGCTAACCTCTTTGGCTCCGGCTGTCTGACGCGCCAAGTCATAGGTGACAATCTTCTTCGCGATGGTGGCTTCCATGGATTCGCGAATGCGATCCGCGGCCTCTTGCCATCCTAAATGCTCCAGCATCATGATGGCCGACAAAATCAAGGAACTCGGGTTGACCTTGTCGAGATTGGCATACTTGGGAGCGGTTCCGTGGGTCGCCTCGAACACCGCCACCTCATCCGAGATGTTGGAGCCGGGCGCCATGCCCACTCCACCAACTTGGGCCGCCAAGGCGTCAGAGAGGTAATCGCCGTTCAAGTTGGGAGCCGCAATCACGTCAAATTCCTCCGGGCGCAGCAACACTTGTTGAAACGTGATATCTGCAATGCGATCCTTCAACACAATCCGGCCTTCTGGCACCTGGCCGCCAAAGTCCTTGTACAAGGCCTCTTCGGTGATGACCTGGTCTGGAAACTCGCGAGCCGCTAGCGCATAGCCCCAATCGCGAAACGCGCCTTCGGTGAACTTCATAATATTGCCCTTATGCATCAGGGTGACCGAACGGCGGCGCTGGTCGAGCGCATAGCGAATGGCCCGCCGAATCAGGCGTTCACTGCCTTGGCGGGTCATGGGCTTAATTCCAATGCCGGCGGTGCGATCGATGGTCCGGTTGAGTTCCCGGTTCAAGAAGTCAATCACCTTCTCGGCCTCTGGAGACCCGCTAGCCCATTCAATGCCCGCATAAACATCCTCCGTGTTTTCCCGAAAGATGACCATGTCCACCTTTTCGGGCTCGCGCATCGGCGAGGGCACGCCGGGAATGTAACGCACCGGACGCACGCAGGCATACAGATCCAGTTCCTGGCGAATGGTCACATTGAGGCTGCGAATGCCGCCGCCGACAGGTGTGGTCAAAGGACCCTTGATGCCCACCTTATACGTCTTCAGCGCTTCCAGCGTCTCCGCCGGGAGCCACTCCCCCGTTGCGTTGAAGGCCTTTTCGCCAGCCAGGACTTCCTTCCAGACAATCCGGCGCTGACCGGAATAGCTTTGCTCCACGGCAGCATCCACCACGCGCTGTGTAGCACGCCAAATGTCCGGTCCAATGCCATCCCCCTCAATGAACGGGATAATCGGCCGATTGGGCACGCGAATCTGCCCGCCCTGATATGTAATGCGTTCCCCTTGGTCCTCACTCATCATCGCATCAACCTTTCTCGTCACGGACGTGGACGGGTCCACGCCTAGGGACTGCTTTTCTGAGCAATGTTGGATAAAATCGCCGGGGGCGCCGCAGGTATGACCACCGAATGATTCTTGGCAATGGTCATCGACAACCCCTCCTGCTGGGACTCGTCGTACAGACCGCCCGACAATGTCAATGCGCCAGCAAGCTGGCTCGGCTGTCCAATGGCTCTGATGGTAAATGGCGCACCGGATTGCGTGTCATTAATGAGGATGTAATTGGCGGCGGAACGAATCTCGGTCTGCGCAGTGATGCGCTGTCCGTTGATGGAAATGGCTTCTGCGCCGGCGGCTCTTAGTTCATTCACCAAGAGCAGCAAGTCAATGTCGGTGATTTGGTATGCGGCTGGCGCACTGCCGTTGGCCCACTTGACCACCACGCCGGGCCCTTGCACCGGAACTGTCCCGGCCAGAATTTCCTCTTGGGTCAATTGCTTTTCCAAGCGCGTGGCGGAGGCCTGCTGGCTCAATCGCTTGTCCAACAGCATGTTTAGATGCGCCACCTGCTGACTCAACTGCGCCCTTTTTTGGTCGGCTTGCCTCAACAAGCTCAATAGCTGGTTGGTGGCCGTTGGCGGAGGGACCACCTTCTGCAGTCGAAATTGCACCGCGACCATCAGGCCCAGCAGCAAGGCCGCCAATCCGACCGCAATTTGGCCAGATTGCACACGCATACTCAACACCTCAGGGTCATTATAGCCTAGGCCTTTCGCCCCCACAATAAACGGTTCCGCGACCGCAGCGGAGGTTCGGACGGCCCGCAACTGTCCTGAAGTCGGCAACTCTGGCATTGTTCCGTCAATACATCCAAAAGTTGCGTGGCACAGCGCGGACAGCGCGCCTGATAGACCGGAAGCTGATATCCACACGTTGGGCAATGCCAGTTGTGCGCCATGGTCTCACCCCATCCATCCTATGCCGCCGCCCCCTAACGCGGACCCAGCCGCGCTGTCAACCCGCCCATGAACAATGCCAATGCAATCGATCCGACCCAAATCAAGCTTCCTTGGCGCCAGCCGCGTTCCTTTAATATCACCAGCGTTGAGGCAATGCAGGGCACAAACAGCGTCAAGGTGACCGCCCCGGTCAATATTTGGTGCGCAGTCAAGCCGCCGGCATAGAGTCCCACAGCCCCGAAATCCCTCCGAATGAAACCGAGGATAAACGCCGGCGTCGCGGATCCGGGCATCCCCAGCCAGCGTTCCATAAACGGGTTTAGGTGCGTCACCAGCCAGGGCAGCAGTCCCACAATTTGGGACAGTTCAATGATGCCGGAGCCAATGAAGAAGAGCGGACCCGCCTCGCGCAAAAATCCTTGCACCTTCACGCGGGTTTTTTCAACCATGTTCATGGGCGAGGGCCACCTCAGTGGCGGCAGGTCCAAGAGGAGCGGCGTGGGCTGGCCGGGAAGCGTCCGGTCCATGAGAGTGCCAACCGCCACAAAGAGTCCGACGATGATGACCGCGTAAGTCAGCGCAAATTGCCACCCCACGCCGGCCAATAGTCCGGTGATGACGCCCATTTGGGCCGAGCAGGGGATGGTCCAAGCCAATAAGACAGTGGCAATGGTGCGCTCGCGCTCTGAGGATAAAATGCGGGTGGTTACGGTAGCCATGGTGACGCAGCCAAACCCCAGCACCAACGGAATGACGGCGCGTCCATTCAACCCCAACCTCAAAAAGAAGCGGTCCAGCATGGTGGCGAGCCGAGGCAGATACCCCGAATCCTCCAATGCCGCGAGCAGGAGATAGAACGCGACGATTAATGGCAACAGCAGCGCCACCACATAGATGAGACCCGCAGAAATCAGCCCATATTGCCCCACCAGCAGGCGGTACACGATACTGCCCGGGGCACAGAGATGCCCCACCAAGGACGCCATGACTGGAAGCACCGCGGTGGTCATGAGACCCTCCAAAAAAGAGACCACGGAATCGGCCACCACCACGCCGATGACGTAGTAGACCAGTCCCAACAGCACCACTGCGGACACCACGCTGCCGACTGGGGTTAACAGCGCTCGTCCGAGCCACCGGTTGAATCCGGTGGGACCGCTGGGCCGCGCGAACACGGCTTCCGCCAACCGGTCGGCACGCTCCCGGCGACTGCTGTAAAGCGCCGCGCGATTCCCCACGGGAGGACGCTCCCCCAGTTCGGCCAGAAGGATTGCATCCTCTTCCTGCCAGAGCAGGGAATCCAGCGGAGTCATGCCCGGACGCGAGGCTTCAGGACGCTTTCCTTGGGACGAAATGATTCCGCCTTTGTCGATGATGGCCCTTAACACCGACAATCCTTCCCCGGTCAATCCCGAAATCGGCACTACCGGCACCCGCAGCAATTCCTCGAGGCGTGCTGCGTCCACAGAGCCCTGCTGACGGCGGAGCTCGTCCACCATGTTCAAGGCGATTACCAATGGCAATCCCGCATCAATCAGGTGCCAAGTCAAGAACAAGTCGCGCGGCAAGTGGGTGCTGTCGATGACCTGCACCACCAAGTCCGCTTCGCGAATGGCTTCAAGCGCTACGCGCTCCTCTTCGGTAAAACGGCTTAAGCCGTAGATCCCCGGGGTGTCCACCAGGCGATCCATGCCTAGCCGCCCCTCCAACATTTCCACCGTGGTGCCCGGAAAGTTGGATACCTCCGCATAGTGGCCCGAAAGTTGCGTAAACACCAACGACTTGCCCACGTTGGGATTTCCTGCTAGAACAATGGTACGCCGTGCCATGGACATCCTCCTCGGGACATGGTATGCAGGAGGATTGGAAAATATATCCACACCGAAAGAGGAATGCCGCATGATTGAGATCCGCACCGGACCCGCAGTGGCTGCGCACGATATCAAGGCGCTTTGGGACAAAATTGCCTTTTCGCGCGGCCGGGATCCGGAAACCATTCGCCTCGCCGTCGAGGAGACCGATTGGTTCGTTCACGCATGGGATGGCGACCGCTTGGTGGCCACTGCCCGTGTCATTACGGATGGCGCCTTCTATGCGACGCTATGGGATGTCATCGTGGACCCGGAGTACCAAGGCCAGGGCATTGGCAAACTGGTGATGCAGCGGGCGGTCGAACCGTTTTTGGACCGCAACTTCTCCTTTATTGCACTCTATGCAGCCGAAGGCAAGGAAGGGTTCTACACGAAACTCGGCTTTGACGCGCATCCCCGCGGCATGAAGCTGAAAGAGTCCCAGTGGCCAAAAAGTCCCGACTAATCGCGCGTGAGGCATGAGCGATTTTTTCTCCGGGGGCCATGCCCTCTTCACCGTAAGGGGGCTTTCCAAGGTTGGGAACCACTACCGCCGGACAGTGAGACACGGGCGGCAACGCCATTTTGCATAGGCGCACTGACGCAAGCCAGCCCAGCCGTTAAAAACACAGAACCCGACTCTATGGTAGAGCGCTATGACCCGGGACTTCCCCCTAGGTGAACCGCCCCCACCGCTTCACTCCACCGCTTTACGCACCAGTTCGGCAATCAGTGCTTCCTCGGCGGCCGTCAATTGCTTCAGGGCGAAGGAGGTCGGCCACAGCCCGCCTTCGTCGAGGTTCGCCTTGTCGCTGAAGCCCAGCGTCGCATATCGCGTCTTGAATTTCTGCGCTGGCTGAAAGAAGCAGACGACGGACCCACCCTTGGCGTACGCAGGCATCCCGTACCAAGTCCTCGGAGACAGTCCGGGCGCGTGCGCCTTGATCAGTGCATGGAGCCGCTCCGCCATTGTGCGATCCGGTTCGGACATCTCGGCAATCTTCGCGAGTACGGCGCTTTCGTCGTTCGCCGTGGCTGCCGCCTTCATCTCTTGGGCGCGCTCCTTCATGGCGGCCCGTTCCTGCTCGGTGAAAGCCGCCGATTTTCTCTTACTCGCGGCGGTGCCCTGTTCCGGCGTCGCGGCGCTCTTCCGTGGACTCATAAAGAAACCTCCTCTTATGGCTTGCATCGTCTCTTCGGCTTTTGTCCGCTTAGGACGCCACAAGGGTTTTCAATTGGTTCAACTGATGCGTCCAGCCGTATTTGGCGCCGCCGATCTCCTGCGTCGCTTGGCTGTCGAATCCACTCTGCTCCAAGTGAAGGCGAGTCACGCCGTCGGCTTCCACCAGCGTCCATGTGACGGTCGTTCGATGGTGCCCCATTAACCCCTCGGTTGCCCAACTGTAGGACAGCCGATGCGGTTCGTCGACTTCCAGCACCTCGCAATCGATCGCCGCCGTCCAGCCTGTGGAAGCTTTGCCCCGAAAGCGAAAGTGGTGTCCAACGACGGGCTGAAAGTCGTCCGTCTCGAAAAACATCCATTGCGACAGAGTGGCTGGATCCGTCAAGGCATGCCACACGCGCTCGATCGAGCTCGCAATCTCGTATTCCAACAATACCGTTTCACTCATCGATTGTCCTCCTCAAGCAGGTCCTGCAAACGATCGAGCCGTTTTATCCAGAAATGCTCATAGAACGATACCCATTCCTGCACTTCACGCAGTCGAGCGGCATTTAGGCGATACCGTGATTCCCGCCCCACCTTCCGGTCCTCCACGAGGCCTGCCTCTTTAAGAATGGCCAGGTGCTTAGCCACGCCGGTGCGCCCCAGGGGAAACTGGGCGGTCATTTCGTAGAGCGGCAACTCGTCGACCGCGGCCAGCAAGTCAAGCAGTTGGCGGCGAGTGGGATCGGCGATTGCGCTGAACACATCTCTCGTAAGCCTCTCCCCCTTAACAATGCGCTGCCATTCGGTGTCCAACCGAATATTACGCCACCAAAAGGTGTCGCGTCAATACCAGCCCCACCCTCTTGACGCGATTCCATAACCCCCGCGACGCGCATAGCGCAAAATGAGGCCGCCATTTCCAAGAAAACGTCTATACAAAGGGTGTCGATTAACCGCATAATGAGGGCAGTTGTGTCGAAAGAAGTGAGCTTTCATCAGTTCCGGGGCGCCGCGACGGTTCCGCGATATCCGCTTCAACGTCAAAGTTTCGGTCATAAATGGCGCCTACAGCACCATGGCGACCGGCATTGTCTCCACCTTTATTCCGCTGTACCTGATTGATGCGCTCCATGCCAACAATCAGCTCGTGGCCATGCTCAACTCGCTGCCCGCGCTAACGGGACTGATTGCCTCAGTGGTGGGCGCCTTGTGGGTGCCCAGACTCATTACCTATCGCGGATTCAGCGTGGCCAGCATTCTGGCGACGCGTGCCACCTATCTGCTGTTAGCGCTGATGCCGCTCTTGACACCCTATGCCGCGGGGCTAGTCGTGGACGTCAACGCGATCGCCAACTTTCCCCAAACGCTCGGCAACTTGGGCTGGCAGGCTCTCATCGCCAAACTTATTCCTCAAAACTTGCGCGAGCCATTCTTCGGAAGGCGCAATGTCGCTGTCACTATCGTCGGCCTCGGCAGCACCATTCTTGCCGGTGCGGTGCTTCAAGCCTTCAATCCCCATGCGAAAGGCCCCTATCAGTCTTTCTTCGTGCTGGCGTTTCTGCTCGGCATCGTCGAGGTCATCTATTTGGCCCGACATCGCGAACAGCGCTACGCGGGCGAGAGGCCGCGCCCTTTGAAATGGTCCACCTTCGGCACCTTGTGGAGCGTCCCGAGTTACCGGCGCTACGTGGTGCTGGCCGCCTTCTTCAATTTTGGCTGGCAGCTCAGTTGGCCGCTCTTCAGCATTTTTCAAATCAGCACAGCCCACGCCACGGGGCTGTGGGTAGGCGTGTTCACCATCGCGACGCAGGCCTCGGAAATCTTCACGTTCCGCTGGTGGGGGAAATGGGCTCAGCAAAAAGGCGGCATGACCATGCTGGGAATGGCGGCGATTGGCGTCGGCTTCGTGCCGATTCTCACCGTGCTGAGCCCCAACATGTGGTATCTGACCGTGGTCAACTTTTACAGCGGGCTTTTCCTGTCCGGCGTCACCCTGCTCTTGTTCACCGAACTCCTGCATGCCGCACCGGCCGAGGAGCGGTCCAGCGGGATCGCCTTCTATAACGTGGTTCTTGGCGCGGTAGCCTTTGTGGCGCCGGAGTTCGGCGTGTTCCTGCTGCGCGTGCTGCACATGGAGGGCACCATGCTGGTCTCCACCATATGGCGCGTGGCTGGAGGGCTCCTCTTTCTGTCCCCAGTGTGGGCCAGCTTTCGGCAGCGAGCCCGTTCAGCCGCCTGACGCGAGCGTGCCGCCCAAAAACAAGTCCGCCATGCGAGCGCCGATCTGCTGAGGCGCCAGTTGTCCATCAACCCGCATCCAGGTGTAGGTCCAGTTGCATTGGCCAAACAAAGCCAGCGTCATGAGGCGTGGTTCGATGTCGGAACGAAATTGGCCCAGCGCTTGACCCCAGGCAATGGTGTCCTCAAAAATGCGCTGGTAGGCATCGCGGATTTGGCGGACCGCAGCAAATTGATCAGGGGACAGGCGATGCATTTCGCGAAAAAACACGGTGACCTCATCATGGTATTCGGCGATCGACTCCACCAACGATATGATAAGCTGACGCAATCGGCCCACAGGTTCCTCCGTCATCGCCACAATCTGCTGAGCCTGCTGCATTTCGGCGTCGATGAATCGCTGGTGAATGGCGTACAGCAAATCCTCTTTTGCAGAAAAGTAATAGTAGAGCGCGCCTTTGGTGAGATTCGCCGCCTCCACAATATCACTCACCGAGGTGGCGTCATATCCTCTTCGGGCGAAAAGCTCGCTCGCCATGTGAATCAGCGTTTCCGGCACGTCCATGCATCAATCCCCCTGGAAATTTTCGCGAAACGCGCGGCGCAGGAACTTACCGGACGCAGTCTTGGGAATGGCATCCACCCAATGCACGCGCCGCGGCACTTTATACGCCGCGATCCGCTGGCGCACAAACTGAATCAGCTCATCCTCCCCCAACAGGGGGTGGTCAGGATGCCGCACCACAAAAGCCGTAACGGCCTCACCCCGGTACGGATCTGGAAGTCCCACGACAACAGTTTCCCGAACCCCGGGGTGCTGATAGAGCACATCCTCCACATCACGGGGCCAGACCTTGTTCCCGGATGAAATAATCATATCCTTCTTCCGGTCGACCACATAGATCCAGCCGTCCTGATCAATGCGGGCCACGTCGCCGGTCAGGAAGGCTCCGCCGCAAAAACTGGCTTGGTTCGCATCGGGACGCTCCCAATAGGCGGCGATGATGGAAGGACCCGAGAGCGCCAGTTCGCCCACACCTTCCACATTCAAGTGGCGGGTAGGATTGTCGAGGTCCCGGATGGTGGCGCGGATGCCCCAAGGCGCCTTTCCAATGGAGAGAGCGCCTGAATCCGGATCCACCGGCGCCCTCTCGCCCCAAGGGACCATGATAATCCCATTGGCGCTCTCAGTAAGTCCGTACACGTTGTGTATGTAAACCCCCGTCGCCTCTTCAAACCGTTCCACAGTCGCTGCAGGCACGGGTGCGCCCCCACTATAGGCGTATGTCAGACTGCTCAAGTCGTAGCGTTCCAAATCGGGCAGCTGAAGCATTCCCAGGAAAGTGGTGATCGCTCCCACCGTGAACGTGGCCCGATGCCGAGCGATGGCACGCGCGGCCACCACCGGGTCAAAGCGGTGCAACAGAACGAGAGGATGCTGAAGGTGAATGGCGGCTCCCAGTCCGGCCACCGCCCCTGTGATGTGGAACAAGGGCGCAAACGCGACGTTGACGGTGTCAGGCGGGAGCGCGGCCATGTCCCGGTAAAGCTCGACATTGTAAAGGATGTGCACATGTGCGTTCATCGCGCCTTTCGGCTGCCCGGTGGTTCCGGACGTATAGGTCAGAAGCGCCAAATCCTGACCCTGCCCGTGATGCCACCCGTCAGGGGTCAGCGGGGCTTTCTGCAGCAACTCACGATACGGGATTCCCCACCTCCCGTCGAAGGCCGCATCCCCGAGCCAGGAAGGCGCCTCCCCGAGAAAGTCTTCCCGGTCATCCACCACGATCAGGGCGTCCAACGCGCCGCCGTCCGCGAGTCCCGCCGCGCGCCCCGCCACCGAAGCCAGCGCAATCATCACCCGGGCGCGGGAATCCCTGACATGCTGGCTGATTTCATCTCGTTGAAACATCACGTTCAGCGGCACGACGGAGGCTCCCAACGCCCAGACGGCCAGATACGAGACAACCGTCGCCGGCATGTTCTGCAGCATCACCAAGACACGGTCCCCGGGATTGACGCCCACCTCGCGCAGTCCGCCGGCCAATCGCATCACCCGTTCGAGCAAGTCTCCATAGTTCCATTCGGTGTCAAAGTAATACAAGGCAGGCCGGTGCGCTCCTCCGGCTTCGGCTGCCAACAGCGCTTGGGACAGGGTTTCGATGGGATTCATGCCAAGACCTCCTTCCTAAAACGGCGCGTCCGACGATTGCTCCGCGGATCGCTTCGTCCTCAGCGCCGAGCGGCTAAAACGCCGGGTGTTCACTAGATAGATGGCCGACATCACGAGCAGGCCGCCATACCATAATCGGGAGGAGAGACGCTCGCCGAGCCACAGGACCGAGAGAAGCGTGGCGAGCACCGGCACGGAAAAGGTCCAAGTTGCTACACGCGACGCTTCTCCCGTCTGCAAAAGCGCCGACCACAGCACCCAGGCCAGGGAAGTGCCCAAGAGAGCGGTAAACAGCAGGGCCGCCACGAACCCCCCCGACCAATGGATGGCTCCCCATGATTCGTGCAGAGTTCCGGCCAGAACCAGGAGCACTCCCCCGGTCGTGAGTTGGATCCCCATATCCTGCACAGGATTGGATCCCGCTTGATATCGCTTGTAGGCCACTGTACCGACGGCCCAAGCCACGCCGGCCAAAAGCCCTAGGACCATGCCCCACAGCCCCACTCGCGCCGCATGCAGTTGCGTGCTGCTAATCACCCCCACCCCGGCAAACCCCACAATGACTCCCACCACCTTAAGAATGGAAAGCTGCTCATGGAGCCACCAGCGGGCGAGGAGCGCGGTGACGACCGGTTGAACGTACACCAAAATCGACACCAAACCGGGGGCCAGGCGTTGCAGGGCGACGGTCTGAAGGCCGAAGAACAAGGCGACGTTGAAAATGGAGAGCACCATGTTTACGAGCACCTGCGAGCGGTGGAGATGGCGGACCGTCCATGGCAACAGCGCCAATCCGCTCAACAGAATGCGCAGTCCGGCAAAGAGAAGGGGAGGACAATCCTGAAGCGCAATTTTGGCGGCTGGCCAGACCAAGCCCCACATCACCACTAAAACGGCGTACATCATCCCGGGCGAACGCCATGCCGGGCGAGTTGACACACGCAGCGACAAATTCGGCATAGTCATTCCTTACTGGGCGCAGGGACCGCTTCAAAAAAAACGGCCCCTGCGCTCCCATGTTATTGTGAGACGGCCTCGTTCAAATCGTTGTGCACCACTTCCAAGGACTTTCGGGTGGCCCGTACGCCAAACGGCAGCAGGACGGCCGACAGGAGCCCTGTCACGGTCATGTACATGAACGCCATGGTGAATCCGGAGTGTCCAAATCCCGTATAGATGGCGAGCGTGAAAATCGGCGCCAGCGCTCCCCCGACATGGCCCACACCGTCGGTCATGGCCACCCCGGTCGCCCGGGCGGGCGTTGGAAAGCTTTCGGCGGTCAAGGCGTACAGCAGCGGGAAGAAGAACACCAACGCCACCGAAAGCAGGAAGCCCGCAACATAGATGGTGGCGGCGCTGGGAATGATGCCAAACGCAGCCAAGCCCGCGGCATAGACCACAATGCCGACGATGATGGAATACTTGCGTTCATACCGGTCGCCCAACCAGGCCGACAAGAGGGCGCCGATGGGATACCCAATCCCCGTCGCCAGCAGAAACACAATGCTGCTGGTAATGGTATAGCCCCGGTCAACCAATAAGGTTGGTGCCATGCCCAGCCAAGCGTAGTCGCTGAGGTACATGAAGAACCAGATGAATAGCAGAAGAATCCAGCGGCCCAAGTACGGAGCACGAAAGAGCGCCCCAGTCGGGAATGTCGCCTCGTGCGTTTCATCCGGCAGCACCACCGGGTCCGGAAGGCGATGACCTAGTTTTTTCTCGGCCAGCCGTTCACTCTCCGCGACGACGGCCTGCGCCTCAGCCAGTCGATTATGCGCAATCAGCCAGCGCGGCGACTCCGGAATGCGCACCGCCCAAATTAGCGTCAGGCCGCCTAAGGCGCCAACAAAGAAGAGCCCCCGCCAGCCCCAATGAAAATGAGGAACCAGGGCGAGCGCAATGAACGGCACCACGGCCAACCCCGAGAAGGAGAAGACATTGGCCCAGCCGGTGTATCGACCCCGGACCGGGGCCGGGGACATTTCCCCCATGTATGCCGAAATGGCCGAAATTTCCGCGCCAATTCCCATACCGGTAATGAAGCGCCATATAATCAGCCAACTAAGATTGAATGACACCGTAGTGGCCAGCGATCCTACCGTAAAGAGCACGGTGGCGGTGATGATGGCTGCCCGTCGTCCCTTGAGGTCGGCGTACGTGCTGTTGAGATAAGCTCCGAGGATGTAGCCCAGCAAACTGGCTGTAATGGGAATCGCGGATGAGGCCGCGGAAATGTGAAATTGCTTGACGATGTCGGGTAGACCGAAAGCCACGTTGGTGATGTCGTAAAAGGCCACGAGATAGCCCATTCCGACGACCCACAGCACGGCCGATCGATAGGGCCATACCGGTATGCGGTCAAGTCGCGAGATCATTTCGGACCCGGACCAGCTACCGGAACTTCCTTGACTAGTCAAAGTTATCACTCCTTTCTGACGATAAAGATACCATCCGGTCGGTATCTAAATCAAGAGATTTGTGGTGAGATGCAGTGCGACTTCTGCATTCCTGTCATGCGGGCTGACCGCCCGGTAATGAGACCCCTCCCAGGCGAAGAAAACCCCGCGCACCATCTGGCTGCGCGGGGAGGGACATCGTTCCGGGGATAGGCATTTACGTCGGCGACTTCCGGCGGGTCGCCGTCTTCTTTGGCGCATCGCCGGTTTGGGCCACGCCAATGTCGACGGTGACAACGAGTCCTTTACTAGGATAACCTTCCACGAGTTCGGCCAATCCCCTGAAGAGGTCCGCCGCCTCGGCGCGGGT
>JAKADO010000163.1 GCA_021820485.1 Bacillota bacterium | reverse complement strand
ACCAGGTTTTGCACAAAACAGGCCAACTCCATCGAGATGACGCAGAAGACCATCCAACCGTAGATTGCAAATAGCCCGAAAAGTTCGTTGGCGGGCATCTGTATAGCGATCCTTAATCACAATTGTTGATGAAACGCCGATGAAACCGACCTTTGACGCTCGCACCGCAAAACAAAAATCCCGCAGAGCCTTGTGCTAAGCGGGTTCAAAATTGGTGTCCCCGGCAGGATTTGAACCTGCGACGCCGGGATTAGAAGTCCCGCGCTCTATCCACTGAGCTACGGGGACGCCGCATTTCTAATGGTCGGGGCGGAGGGATTCGAACCCCCGACCCCTTGCTCCCAAAGCAAGTGCGCTACCAAGCTGCGCTACGCCCCGGCCGGACCTACGACATTATACCAATCCAGCACGCGCCTCGTCAATCGTGGCGCGTGCTGTACCATAATGATCCTGCCACCACAAGAAAAATGGCCAAGCCTGCCGCGCTTTTGGCGCCGGCTTTGGCGATGAGGAAAGCGATGGCCAGCGCGACCAGGGACAAAACCGCCAACTTAGGATCGTCCACGAAGAGGTCGTACACTTCCCTAAGCCACTTCATGCCGGTTCACATCCCTTCGCTTGATGGACGACACAATCAGCCAACTGGCCGCTAGATAGCCGGCGATCAGCAGCAGAATGCTGGCATCCTGATAGGGCCAAACCACACCCAACGACTCCCCGGCCCAGAAACTTCCGAAACTGGTCAGCATAATGCCCACCACGAACTTCATGACGTTTTCCGGCACTCGAGACAGCGGAGCACGCAGAATCAAGCCTGCCGCCAACACCAACACCAAACCGATCGCGGATCCCAGGATGGCGCTGGGGTAGGCTTGTGCGGCCGACCCCATGGTCAGCACAATGACAACCACCTCAAGTCCCTCAAGAAAGACGCCATTGAAGGCCGTCGCTTGCGCGGCAAACGTATTGCCCTGGTTTTGCCGCAACCGGCCCACCTCTTTGTCAAACGCCTGAGCCTCGTCATGCAGCGCTTTCTTGCCCGAAAATCGCAAAATGGCCTTTCTTAGCCACTTGACCCCGAAGAGCAGCAACAACACACCAATAATACCGCGTAAAACGTTGATAGGAACGTAATGGAGCACCCCGACCCCGAGGATCGCCGTCAGCACCGCCAATGCCAATACCGCCAACAGCGTGCCCCGAAGCGCCGGGCGATATCCTTCCACCGTCCCCACAGCCAACACAATGGTTAATGCTTCGACGAATTCTACCGATGATGCCAGCAGGGCGGCGACCAACACATACCAGTTCACGAATCTCGGCCCCCCTCAATAAATGTCACACCACGTTTATGATACCGTTCGGGCAGCGTGGTTCACAACCGCGAACCGCGAAGCTTCTCTAGAAGAGATTGGGTGGCCAAGAAGCGATGGGACAGGCGATTCTTCTCTTGGGCGCTGATTTCGGCCAGGGTCCGGGTCCCGTCCACCGAAAAAATCGGGTCAATGCCAAAACCAAACCGTCCGCGGGGCCATCCTACGATTTCTCCCTCCACCACACCTTCCGACCACAGATCGTGGCCGTCAGGCCAGGCGAGGCATAAGACCGCCCGCATCCGGGCGGTGCGCTCGGCACGCGGCACGCTCATGATCCTCAGCAAAATTTCCCTGGAGTTAATCCATGAAACGCTGCTGACGAAGCGGGCGGAATGGATGCCGGGTAGGCCGTCCAGCGCATCCACCTCGACCCCCGAATCATCGGCGAGTGCGGGCATGCCGGTCATCCTGGCCACAAAGTGGGCCTTCAGGCGGGCGTTCTCCAGATACGTTGTGCCAGTCTCCTCGATAATCTCCTGGTCGCTCGCATACGCCTCGAGCGTAAATGGCGCGTCTTGGAGGAGTTTCTGAAACTCCGCCAGCTTTCCCGGGTTGTGAGTGGCCAACACCACCTTATTCATCAATCAACTTCGCCCCTTTGGGAAAGCCTTCCTGCTGAATGAGGTCAATCTCATCCAATCCCAGTGACGCCAGATCAAGAATTTCGTCCAGCTTCGGCCGGGAGAATGCCTGGTGCTCGCCCGTCCCCTGCAACTCCACCCAATCTCCGGTCGACAGTCGGACAAGGTTAAAGTCTACATCGATGTCGACATCCTCATGATAGGACAAGTCCAAGAGGCTCTGCCCGGCCTTCAGTCCTACGCTGACTGCAGCCATTCGTCCCCGAAACGGAGGCTTGTCAAACGGCGTCTTCTGGTGAATGGCGTCCACGGCCTGCCAGAGCGCCATGAACCCCGCTGTAATGGCGGCCGTGCGGGTACCGCCATCCGCCTGAAGGACGTCACAGTCCAAGATGATGCTGCGCTCTCCGAGCCGATGGAGATACAAGGATGCTCGGAGCGAACGGCCAATCAAACGCTGAATTTCAATGCTGCGGCCCTGTTGCTTGCCCCTGACCGATTCGCGGTGCGTGCGATCGTGTGTCGCTCGCGGAAGCATGGCATATTCCGCCTGAATCCAGCCTTGCCCCGAACCCCGTACGAACGGCGGCACCTTTTCCTCCACGGTGGCCGTCACCAGAACGCGTGTATTCCCTTGTTCAATTAAACATGACCCTTCCGCCCACCGGTTATAGCCCATCTCCAAATGAATCGGACGGATTTCATCCTGTTTGCGTCCATCGGGCCTCACGCGTCCATCCTCCTTTGTGCTAGTGTCTCTCATCCTGA
>JAKADO010000010.1 GCA_021820485.1 Bacillota bacterium | reverse complement strand
ACGCCAACCACGTGGAAGTGGCGTCAGGTTCAGAGAAGACCACGCTGACCGCCAAGGACATTGTGCTGGCTACCGGCTCGATTCCGCGCGAACTGCCTGACTTGCCCTTCGATGGAAAGCAGGTTCTCAGTTCCGACCACATCCTGGAGAAGACCGACATTCCCGAATCCATCGTGATATTGGGAGGCGGCGCCATCGGCGTAGAGTTTGCCTCCATGTATAATGACTTTGGTTCCAAGGTTACCTTGATCGAAATGTTGCCGCACATCCTGCCGCAGGACGATGAGGAAGTGGCCAACGAATTGGCCAAGATGTTGACCCGTCGCGGGATTAAGATCATGGCCGGCACAAAGTTTGACTTGAAGAGCGTCAAGAAGAGCGCCAAAGGCATCACCGCCAGCGTGACAGGACCGGACGGCAAGGAAGGCTCCGTCACGGGCGAGGTCCTGTTGGTGGCGGTAGGCCGAAAGGCCATCACCGAGAACATTGGGCTGGAGACGGTGGGAGTCAAAGTTGACCGTGGGTTTGTCGTGGTCGACGATCATTACCGCACCAATGTACCGCATGTGTACGCCATCGGTGATGTGATTGGTGGGTATCTTCTGGCGCACGTGGCATCGCACGAGGGCATGATCGCCGTAGAGACCATTGCTGGTCGCGATCCGGAGTTGCTGGACCCCACGCGGGTTCCGCGTGTGACATACTCGCGCCCAGAGGTGGCGTCTGTAGGGTTGACAGCCAAGGAAGCGGAAGCGCGCGGCCATGCAGTCAAGGTGGGTGTATTTCCGTTCAAAGCCAACGGCAAGTCGCTGATTTTAGGAGAAGCAGAAGGCATTGTAAAACTGGTCGCTGACAAAAAGACCGATGCATTGTTAGGGGCCCACATCGTAGGTCCGCACGCGTCGGATTACATCAATGAGATGGCCTTGGCCAGGTTCTTGGAAGCTACTGCATGGGAAGTGGCTGAAAGCGTCCATGCCCACCCGACCGTCTCGGAAGTGCTGCACGAGGCGGCGCTGGCAGTGGATGGACATGCGATACACATCTAAACGTTGAGGAGGACACCCGATGGCAAAGAGCAAGGCGCTCTATGGCCTCGATCTGGATGCGGACCGACTTCGCACCATGTATTATTACATGGTCCTAAGTCGTGAGTTGGATAAGCGCATCTGGATTCTGAATCGTCAGGGGAAGTCTGCGTTCGTGATCTCTGGTCAAGGCCAGGAGGGCGTTCAGGTGGCTTCGGCCCTGGCGCTCAACCCGGCAACCGACTGGTTGGCGCCATACTACCGAGACATGGCAATGGTGATGGCCTTTGGGATGACGCCGCGCGAAGTGATGCTAGGGCAACTGGGGCGCGCGCTTGACCCCAGTTCCGGAGGACGGCAGATGCCCTCGCACTTTGGGCATCATGAAAAGCACATTCTGACCGGCTCGTCGCCGGTGGCCACCCAAGTGGTGCATGCGGTGGGATTGGCTTGGTCCATGAAGTTGAAACATGAGGCGGGCGTGGTGTTGACCTCGCTCGGCGAAGGCTCCACCAACCAGGGTGAGTTCCACGAGGCTCTGAACTTTGCAGCTGTGCATCGGGTTCCGGTCATCGTCCTTGTGGAAAACAACGGGTATGCCATTTCTGTGCCGCAGCACCGTGAAATGGCCATCCAAGATGTGGCAATCCGGGCCCAGGGGTATGGCATTCCGGGTGTTGTGGTGCGGGGCTCTGATCCGCTGGAAGTCTATCAGGTGATTTACGAGGCGCGCCGTCGGGCCATTGCTGGCGACGGGCCGACGCTGGTTGAAGCGAAAACCCATCGCTATACGGCGCATTCGAGCGATGATGACGATCGCTCCTATCGCAGCCGGGAACAGTTGGAGGAAGAAAAGCGCGACGACGCGGTTGTTCGTTTTAGGGAATGGCTCGAACAGGAAAAACTGTGGGATCGTGAGGCCGAAGACACGCTGAAGAAGCGCGTAAAACAGGAAGTGGACGATGCGACCGATTATGCGGAGGCGGCAGAGCTTCCCGATGCGGGCACCGTCTATGACCATGTTTATGGTTCCTCCCCAGCATAACTTGCAGGAGTCTCAGAAAGGAGAGGGTGAGGGTGTCGGATAACGGATTAACTCCCGAGATCATGTTGGATATGTACTACCACATGGTGCTTGCACGAGCGGTTGACGACCGCATGTGGATTCTCAATCGTCAGGGGCGTGCGCCGGTGGTGTACACCTCCAATGGGCACGAGGCGGCCCAGGTCGGCTCGGCGTTTGCACTCAATCGCGGGGAGGATTGGATTTGCCCCTACTACCGGGACTTAGCCTTGGTATTAGCCTATGGCATGACGCCCCGGGAAATCATGCTGCATCTGTTGGGAAGGGCGGAGGACCCCAATTCCGGTGGTCGGCAAATGCCTGCGCACTGGGGTCACGCTAAACTGCACATCCTAACGGGCGGCTCGGTCGTGGCCACGCAAGACGTACACGCCGCTGGGCTGGCTTTGGCCTCGAAGGTGTTGAAGGACGGCCGCGTCTCGGTGGCATACTTTGGCGAAGGGTCAACGAGTCAGGGCGAATTTCACGAGGCTCTGAACTTTGCGGCGGTACATAAATTGCCCGTCATTTTCTTCAATGAGAACAATGGTTATGCCATTTCTGTTCCGTCGAGGAAGCAGATGGCTGTGCAGGATGTCGCAGCGCGTGCTGCCGGTTATGGCATGCCAGGGGTGATTGTGGACGGCAATGACCCGGTGAAGGTTTATGAAGTGGTGAAGGAAGCGGCTGACCGAGCCCGTCGCGGGGAAGGTCCGACGCTGATCGAGGCCAAAACGTATCGGTTTGTGCCGCACTCGAGCGATGACGACGATCGCGCTTATCGGTCCCGTGAAGAAGTGGCCGAGGCCAAGAAGCGCGATCCCATTGCGATGTTCGAAGCCCGGCTGAAGGAAGCGGGCATTCTGACCGACGAGAAGGTCAAAGAGATCCAGAAAGAGATTAAGGACATCGTCAATGATGCGACTGACTACGCTGAAAAGGCGGCCTTGCCGGATCCTGCCACATTAGGGGATCATGTCTACGGCTCGCTGTAGGTGTCGGCTCGGATGAAACCAGATAAGGAGGGCGAAGTCCGGCGTTGATACCCAAAGCCGGGCAAACGACTATGGCGGTATTAAGCTATCTAGAAGCAATTCGGGAAACTTTGCGCCAGGAAATGCAGCGGGATTCTCGCATCATTATTTATGGTGAGGATGTTGGTGTCCGCGGCGGCGTGTTTCGTGTCACGGAGGGACTGCAAAAGGAGTTTGGAGAGGACCGGGTGATTGACTCGCCTCTCGCGGAGGCGGCCATTGTGGGCACGGCGATTGGGGCCGCTGTCAACGGCTTGCGCCCAGTACCGGAAATTCAATTTGCGGATTTCATCTTTCCGGCGATTAACCAGATCGTGCAGGAAGCCGCCCGCATTCGCTATCGGTCCAACGGCACATTCCATGTCCCGCTGGTCATTCGTGCGCCATTTGGCGGCGGTGTGCATGGCGCGCTGTACCATTCGCAAAGCGTGGAAGCCTTCTTTGCCCACGTGCCTGGGCTCAAAGTGGTGATTCCGGCGACCCCATACGATGCCAAGGGCCTGCTGGCGTCGGCCATTCAGGATGAAGATCCGGTGTTGTACTTTGAGCACAAGGCGGCGTACCGCTCCCTCAAAGGGGAGGTCCCGGACGAACGCTACCTGATTCCCATCGGGCAAGCCGATGTGAAGCGCCAAGGCAAGGACATCTCGATCATTACCTACGGGCTCATGGTCAGCTATGCCCTGAAGGCTGCGGAAGAACTTGAGAAAGAGGGCATTTCGGCCGAGGTGCTTGATCTTCGGTCCATGCGTCCCTTGGACGTCGAGGCCATTTTGGAAACCGCCAAGAAGACGGGGAAGGTCTTGATTGTACACGAGGACAACTTGACCGGAGGCATTGGCGGTGAAGTTAGTGCGTTGATCTCGGAACATGCGCTCTTTTACCTCGATGCGCCGATTATGCGATTGGCTGGTCCCGACGTCCCGGCGATGCCATACAGCGCTCCGTTGGAGCACGCCTTTATGGTGACTCCGGAGAAGATTCGCGACAAGGCCCGGGAATTGGCCAAGTTTTAAGACGAGGAGGAGAGAACATGGCCACAGAAGTTGTCACGATGCCCCAATTGGGGGAGTCGGTCACGGAAGGAACCATTGGCCTTTGGCTCAAGAACGTGGGCGATGACGTTGAGAAGTACGAATCACTACTGGAAGTGACCACTGACAAGGTGAACGCGGAAGTGCCGTCTCCGGTCACGGGCAAGGTGGCGAAGATTCTGGTCGATCCCGGCGCGACGGTGCCGATTGGAACCCCTATCTGCGAGATTGAGGTCGTGGGTTCTGAAGGAGGCGAGGCAGCGCCGGAAACGTCTCCCCAACCGGAATCGAGCGCAGCCCCCGCTGAGGCGCCCCGCGCGGTTGCCGCGGCGCCGGCGCCGGAAGGTCGCGGACGATACTCGCCTGCGGTGCGTCGACTGGCTGAGGAACATGGCATTGACCCGGCCCAAGTGGCGGGGACAGGTGCTGGCGGCCGCGTGACGCGCAATGACATCTTGAAGGCCGTTGACGAAAAGCCTGCAACACGGGAAACGGCTCCCGCGGCTGCCGCCCCCGCGGCTCCAAGTGCGCCTGGGGCACCTGCCAAGGCGAATGCGCCGGCCCCGGCGGCGTTCACGGTGGAGTCGGCGCCCGCCGTCATCGACGATGGCGACACCGTGGAGCCCTTGGCTCCCGTGCGCAAAGTGATTGCCGAGCGGATGGTGCGGTCCAAGCAAACCGTACCTCACGCGTGGCTGATGGTGGAAGTGGATGTAACCGGGCTGACCGAGCTTCGGGATCGCCTCAAGGAGGACTTCAAGGCGCGGGAGGGCATGTCCCTGACCTATGTGCCCTTTATGATGCGCGCTGTGGTGGAGGCTCTGCGGGCAGTGCCGGAGATGAACTCCCAGTGGAACGGCGACAGCATCGTCCACAAGAAGCGCATCAACATCGGGATGGCAGCCGCCACCGATCGTGGGCTTATCGTACCCGTGGTCAAGGATGCCGACCAGAAGAACATCATTGGGTTGGCCAAAGCCACTCAGGATCTGGTCAAGCGCGCGCGAGCCGGCCGGCTGACGATGGACGATCTCACAGGGGGCACATTCACGCTCGACAACACGGGCGCTGTTGGCACTGTCCTGACCTACCCGGTCATCAACGCTCCCGAGGTGGGAATTGTCACCCTGGAATCCATCGTGAAGCGTCCCGTGGTGATTGGCAACATGATTGCCATCCGGTCGATGGTGAACGTCTGTCTTTCGTTTGATCACCGTGTGGTCGACGGTGCCGAAGCCGGCAAATTCCTGCAGGTGATTAGGCAGAATTTGGAGAGCATCGGACCGGACACGTCCATTTATTAAGGGGCATTGCGGGGGCCCCCGGGCTCCCGGTACCCCTGGTGGGTTGTTGTGGCGAGGAGTGTTTTGACAGGAAGGAGACGCATCATGGAGCCGTTGCCAATCGTCCACAAGTCGCGTACTGCCCCGGGTCCCAAGCCGCCGCCCTGGCTCAAGGTGCGGTTGACGCAAGGGGAAAACTACCTAGACATTAAGGAGCTCATGCGCTCACAGACACTCCACACCGTTTGTGAAGAAGCCATGTGCCCCAACATCTACGAGTGCTGGGAGGCCCGCACGGCGACCTTTCTCATTCTCGGGGATGTTTGCACCAGAAATTGCGGGTTTTGCGCCATTACAACGGGGCGACCGACGGGGCTGGATCGCGAAGAGCCCAAGCGGGTGGCGGAAACCACTAAGAATATGGGATTGAAGCACGTCGTCATCACCTCCGTGACGCGAGACGATCTCGCTGACGGTGGCGCGGAAATTTTTGTGGGCTGCATTGAGGAAATTCGGGCTCAGGTGCCGGGTTGCGGAGTGGAAGTGTTAATTCCGGACTTGATGGGCAATTGGACGGCTTTGGAAAGCATCGTCCGCGCCCGCCCGGACATCTTCAACCACAACACCGAATCCGTCCCGCGCCTGTACCCCTGGGTTCGGCCCAAGGCGCGGTATGAACGCACCATGGAACTGCTGCGGCGCGTCAAGGAGCAGGATCCCTCCATTGTCACCAAATCGGGGATCATGGTTGGACTCGGGGAGACGCGCGAGGAGATTCACCAGGTGCTGGTGGATTTGCGAGAAAATCTCGTCGATGTCCTCACCGTCGGGCAATATCTCAGGCCAGACCAGCATCACCTGCCGGTCGAGCGCTATTACCGCCCGGAAGAATTCGAAGAAATCAAGCAAGAGGCTGAGGCGCTGGGATTTCGTCACGTCGAGTCGGGTCCTTTGATCCGGAGCTCATACCACGCGGCGTCTCAGGTACCCGAGGGCGTTTAGCATGCCGGACGCGTATCTGGTTCATTTGGGGCGCATGGCGTATGCCGAGGCTTGGGAGTTGCAGCGGCAGGTGGGGGAGCGAGTGGCGACAGGCGAGCTCCCCGACACGGTGCTTCTCGTCGAGCATCCGCCTGTCTACACCTTAGGCCGTGCGGCGCATGGATCGCTGGACAACTTGCTGTGGGACGAGGAGCGGCGTGTGGCGGAAGGGATTCAGCTGTTTGAGGTCGATCGGGGAGGGGACATCACCTACCATGGCCCAGGCCAATTGGTGGGCTATCCGATCCTGGATCTCAACCGGTATGGACGAGACCTGCATCACTACTTGCGCCAATTGGAGGAATCGCTCATCGGCGCCTTGGCGGAATTCGGCATTGAAGCGGGGCGCATGCCCCCTCATACGGGGGTCTGGGTAGGCCATGAAAAGGTGGCGGCGATTGGAGTCAAGGCAACCCACTGGGTGACCCAGCATGGATTCGCACTCAATGTGGCACCTCATCTCGAGCATTTCACCGGGATCATTCCCTGCGGGATTTCCGACAAGGGCGTCACCTCCATGGAGCGGCTGTTGAGCCGTTCCGTCGAGCTGTCGCTTGTCGAACCGGTGGTTGAGCGCCATTTGGCCAAGGTTTTTGGCTTTCACTATCAGCCTATCGCCTTGAGCGCATTGTCCAAAGTAATGGCGGGATAGGTCTAGCGACCAGGGGTCGCCCCGGATTACAATGGGGGCGAGGTGATGAATGATGCTGGAAAAGACCCTGGTGAATCATTCCGAAGCCAAGGTTCACACCCCGCAGGCCCGCTCCATCCGTGAAGTGGTGTTTGGGGTCAATGATGGGCTAGTGTCCATTACCGGCATCATTGTCGGTGTGACCGCGTCCCGAATGTCCTCCCACCAAATTATCATTGCCGGGTTGGCCGCTGTCATTGCTGCAGCGGTCTCCATGAGCCTGGGGCAATTCTTGTCAACGGCGGCGCAAAATGAATATTTCCTGGCCGAACGGCAGCGAGAGTACCGTGAGGTCGCCGAAATCCCCCACGAGGAGCGCGCCGAGGTGGAAGGCATCTATCGGTCCCAAGGATTCAGCGCGGATGAGGTCAAAATTTTAACGGCTCGCGTGACGTCCGATCCGGATCGGTGGGTGGACTTTATGATGAAGGAAGAGCTGGGCATCCTTTTGGATTCATTGGACAGTCCCTGGTCGACGGCCATTACCATGGCCATCGCGGTAATCGCCGGTGCGGTGCCCCCCATCTTGCCATATCTCTTGGTCCCCAATACACATGTCGCGGAAATTTGGGCCATTATCTTCGCAATCGTGGTGGCTTTCGGCCTTGGAGTGTTGAAGGCAAAGGTGGCGAAATCGTCGTGGTGGAAAAGCGGCATGCAGTTTTTGTTGGTCACCGCAGCGGCCGTTGTGGTGGGAGCGATCGGCGGCAACCTTCTGGGGCGCCTGTTCGGCTAGACCGAGCCGATCCCCTGTATCAAGCATTCTTGCGGGACTTGGCTGAGGAAGAGGCCCAAGCTGGCGGCGAGTGGTTTCCTCCGGAGGCCGGTCGGCTGGCCCTCGCGGCTCTAGAGTCTGAGGGATCGTAGAAATGCGCTTTCGGACGCGGCATTGGCGGCACGCGATGTTTCTTGGACTCATCGTTTTGACCGGCTTCGCGCTCTTTTTGAGCAGTTGGCGCCGCGCGGTAGGGCCTCTTTTCGCGGGCGTCCAATGGATCCACATTGGCGGCGGCATTCTCTACGGAGCAGCCATCATTGGGTGGTCGAAAGCGTTTTTTCCCTGGCCTCCAGCGCAGCCGGAAATTGGCCTCAGGCGGTCGCGATATGCCGCGTGGGGCTATTTCTTCCTGGTCATGCTGCTCGTCAGCGGGGTGGGATTGCTGGTCGGACCGTCTCCAACCCGGGCGCTGGCTACCGTGCTGCATGGGCTGTCGGCGCTCGCCCTGGTGCTGTGGGTGCTCTGGCATTTGTTGACGCGGCTTCCGTTTTGGCGTGAAGCCTCTGGAGAATGGCACCTGTCCCGACGGCGGGCCCTCCGCTGGTTGGGCGGTGCCTTGGTGGCCGTGCCCGTCGTGATGGGGCTTCCGACATTGCTCAAAATGCTGTCGGGGCGCATGTTTGCCACCGGCAGCAACGACGGCGCCCTGCCTGGATTCGTCCCTTACACGGTGGTCAATGGCTTTCCCGACATCCCTCGCAACACCTGGCGGTTGCGGGTGCATGGGCTGGACCAGTCCCATGCCTTGGATTGGACCACCTATTCCGCCTTGCCGCGGCGTCAGGTGACCATTAACTTCCATTGCGTCACAGGATGGGTCGTGCCCCATGTCACCTTCGATGGAGTAGACTTGCTGGACTTCCTGATCTCGCTGGGGTGGGATCCGGTCAGGAAACCCTGGGTTACTTTTTACTCCGGCGACGGCGTGTATATTGACACCTTGGACATCGACCAAATCCGCCGGTATCGTCCGCTCTTGGCGGATCGCATAGACCATCGGCCGCTTCCCGTGGCTCAAGGCTATCCGGTGCGTCTCCTGGTCCCCGACATGTATGGCTACAAGTCGCTGAAGTGGCTGGTCGCCATTTCCGTGGGGACTTCGGCAGAGCCGGGCTTCTGGGAACAGCGGGGCTATCCGCAGAACGCCTATTTTGGATCTTATGTCTAATTACGGAATGGAGTTCAAAATCGATTTCAATAGGTTGGCGGCGGTGTTGCCTCCACTCTTCTTAAGCCCCGGGTTGACGCTCCCGCCTGACCCGGACGTGCCGCATCCAGGGCTCACTTGGGTGGGGGCATGGCCTCGCACGTAGACCTCCTGATAGGTTGAGCAGCAGCCGTTGTCCAAGAGCCCTGTCTTGACGCACACGGTGCGCGTGACAATGCCGCTGGGCATAGGGAAGTTGACCTTCGGTTGGTTCGCCAGCGCATCGGCCATGAAGTGTGCCCAGATGGGGCCGGCTCCGGCATCACCGGTCAAACCAATGGGGGCATCGTTGTCGTTGCCGACCCACACCGCGGCAGCTAGCTGGGGGGTGTATCCCACCAGCCAACTGTCCCTTTGCTGGCTGGAAGTGCCGGTCTTGGCTGCGGCAGGCCGTCCACCGAGTATCGGCTCTAGGTCGTGGGCTGTGCCTGCTGAGTTCAACAGCGGGGCCTTAAAGAGATCGGTTACCACGTACGCCACCTGTGGCGTCAACACCCGGGTCAGCTTGGGGGCGGCGGTATACAGCACGCGGCCATTGGCGTCGGTTACCTTGAGGACGGCGAGGGGATGCACCCGGTACCCGCCGTTGGCCAGCGTAGATACCCCTCGCGCCATTTCCAGCGGTGTCACGGATGAGGAACCTAGCGCCGTTGTGAGGTTGTTGGCCAGCGGGCTGGTAATGCCCATGGCGTGCGCCATGGCGATCATCGCCGAGGGCCCCACGGTATTCATCCACTTGATGGCCACAATGTTGTCCGACATGGCGATGGCACGCCGGATCACCAACGGGCCGTTGTAGACATGGCCATAATTATGGGGCACGTACCATTTGCCGTTGCCGGCTGGAAAGCGGGCTGGGGCAGAGTCCTTGACGGCCGAGGTGGAGTAGCCGTCATTAATGACCGTAGTATAGAGGAAGTACTTCATGGAAGATCCGGGCTGTCGTGCGGCTTTGGTTGCACGGTCATATTGGGAGTTTTGAAAGTTGTCGCCGCCCACCAAGGCTTCAATGTATCCGTTTTTGGGGTTGATGGCGACCAAGGCCGTTTGCGGTTCATAAACGCCACCGATTTTACCGGCGATGGGAGCATAGTTGGCGACGTCGGTTTGAGCGGCCTGTTGCATCCCCCAGTCCATCGTGGTCACAATGCGATACCCGCCCGTATAGAGATTTTTGCCGACGGCGGGGTCCATTTGGCTCAGCTGATCGGCGACGAACTTCGTGAAATAGGGCGCTCGGTCGCCCATCGGCGGCGAGCCGTTGAGATTGAGGGGAGCCGCTTCCGCGGCGCTCGCCTGGGCAGGTGTAATGTAGTGCAGTTTTGCCATCTGCGTAAGGACAATGTTGCGGCGGGCGACGGCGGCAGCCGGATGCACCAAAGGATCATAATAGCTGGGAGCGTTCACCAACCCGGCGAGCAGAGCCGCTTCGGGCAGCGTCGCGCTTGATATGCTGTGCCCAAAATAGCGCTCTGAGGCCGCTTCGACACCATAGGCCCCTTCGCCGAAGTAGACGTCGTTGAGGTACATGGTGAGAATTTGCCGTTTGGAATAGATGGTGGAGAGCTTCAAGGTAATGAAGAGCTCCTTAAACTTGCGTGAAAACGTGCGCTGGTCGGTTAGATAGAGGTTCTTGGCCAATTGCTGAGTGATGGTGCTCCCACCCTGCAGAATCCTGCGATGGGCAATGTCGGTCACGGCCGCGCGCATGATTCCCACGGGATCTACCGCCGGTTCAATCCAGAAGGTGTCGTCTTCAATCGCTACCAGCGCGTTCTGCATATCGGGAGGAATTTGCTGATAGTCAACCGGCATGCGGTTGACGGTGGAATACACCACGCTGACCAAATGACCGTGCTGATCGTAAATGGTGGTGTCGGCGGGCAAATTGGGCGCGGGCAGAAACACCCAGGTGGTCGGCACCAGGACAGCCCCAATGCCAATCACCAGGGCGGGCAGGCTAATCATCGCGCCCGTATTGCTCAAACGGGCGACCACGCGCCGCCACCGTTCCTGAATCCACCTTCTGCCTGACTTTTCGTGACGGCCTCGGCGCCGCTCCATGGTTTGCCCCTCCTTTTTTGCCAAGACATCGAACTCTTTTCAAAGAGCTAGTATGTCGCGGAACGGAAGGCCTAATCTGTCAATTCTTGTGCAACGCCGGAAGGGTTTCCGGACACACTATGTTCGTAGTTGCCTTATTGGAAGCGTCTGCTATAATAGCCAAGACTATGGGGATAGGAGGCAAGTGAGTGTTACCCACGCCACGCAAATTTACAGTGATGGCCGGTGCGGCAGAAGGACCTACCCGGCTTAACGCGTTTGACAATGCCTTGCTCGCTGCAGGCATTGGGAATCTGAATCTTCTTCGGGTGAGTTCGATTCTGCCGCCGGGCGCGGAGGAGGTCGAGCGCTTTGAGGTGGCCCCCGGCAGTCTTTTGCCGACCGCTTATGGCACCATTACCTCCGAAGAGCCCGGTGCGCTCATTTCCGCCGCGGTTGCGGTAGGCATTGGCCGGTCGGACGAGTATGGAGTGATTATGGAATTCTCCGGCCACTGCAGCCAGGAAGAGGCGGCACGCACGGTGGAACAGATGGCGCGTGAGGCATTTCGAGCCCGCGGCCGCGATATTGAACGGGTCATCGTGCGGGCGGTTGAACACCGTGTGGAGTCTATTGGCTGCGCATTTGCCGCCGTGGCTCTCTGGTACTAGGGTGGAGGAGACAGGCGTGAAGAAGCGACAAACGTGGTTTACCGAATATCAAACCGACTCGCTCAGTTTGGGGCTGCGCGTTGACTCCATCCTCCGGGCGGAGAAAACCCCCTTCCAAGATTTGCTGGTGGCGGAAACGGAAACGTACGGCCGGTTGTTGGCCTTGGACGGAGCTGTTCAAACCACCGACCGGGACGAGTTTGTCTATCATGAGATGATTACTCACGTACCCCTGTTCATGCTTGAGGCCCCCAAAAAGGTGGCGGTTATCGGCGGTGGCGATGGCGGCGCCATTCGTGAGATTTTGAAGCACCCGACGGTTGAGGAAGCGCATTTGGTGGAAATCGACGAGAAGGTAGTTGACGCTGCACGCGTCTTCTTCCCCGCTATTTCGGTGGCGTTAAGCGAGCCGAAAGCCCATGTCCACTACACAGATGGCATCGAATGGGTGCGTGAAGCCCGGGATTTCGATGTGATTATTGTGGACTCCACCGATCCTGTAGGACCGGCGGAAGGCCTGTTTCAAGCAGAATTCTATCAAAGCATTGCCCGTGCCTTGACACCGGGGGGCATCATGGTGGCGCAGTCAGAATCCCCGTTTTTGCATGAAGCGCTCATTCGTCAGATGCACCACGGCATGAAGACAGCCTTTTCGGACGTGAGAATGTATTTGGCTGCGATTCCGACATATCCGAGCGGGCTGTGGAGCTTCCTCATGGCGTCCAACCAATCGGTGGCTCCGGCGTCCCGCTGCCGCAGCCAGAAGATTGACACCCGCTACTGGACACCAGACATTCAAACGGCAGCCTTTGTACTGCCTAAGTTTGTGGAGGACATTCTGGGATGAGCAGCTTGTTTAGCCGCAGTGACCGCTTTCTGGGCATGAATGCGTCTCTCCAATCCGCGCAGTGGGTCTATTTTGGCATCCCCATGGACTTTACGGTGTCGTTTCAGCCGGGGTCCCGCTTTGGACCGGCGCGTGTACGCGAAGCCTCGTACGCGATCGAAACCTATTCGTTGGCCCAAGACCGGGATTTAGAGGATCTGGCCATACACGATGCCGGCGACTTGGAACTTCCGTTTGGCAATGTTGGAGAAAGCCTCAACCGCATTCGAGAAGCGGCGGATTGGGTTCTTGAACAGGATCGTCGTTTCTTTGCCTTGGGAGGCGAGCATCTCGTGACGCTCCCTCTCATTCAGGCGATGGTCAAGCGCTATCCTGATTTGGCGGTGGTGCACTTCGATGCGCATGCCGACTTGCGCGACGACTATCTTGGGGAGAAGCTGTCCCATGCGACAGTCCTCCGTCGGGTCTCCGAACTGCTGAAGCCGCGGCACTTGTATCAGTTTGGCATACGTTCCGCGACCCGCGACGAAGTCCAGTACGCCAAGACGCACGTGAACTTCCATCCGCACGAGGTGCTGCGCCCCCTTGAGGGGCGTCTGGAAGAGTTGAAGGGCCGCCCTATCTATGTCACCATAGATATTGACGTGATTGACCCGGCCTTTATGCCGGGTACGGGCACGCCCGAGCCCGGCGGCATTTCTTCCGGTGAGGCTCTGGAAGCAGTTCGCCTGTTGTCCCAGCTGAATGTGGTGGGAATGGATTTGGTCGAAGCCATGCCAGCCCATGATGTATCGCAACGCTCGGCGGTCTTGGCCGCCAAGTTGGTGCGGGAAGGGCTCTTGGCCATTAGTCAAGGTTAAGGGGGAGCGCGATGCCGGCAGTGTCGCGACTGGATGAGGCCCGCCACGAGATTCGGCGGGTCATTCTCAGTTTTCTTGAAGGGGCTGGATTCACCGGCTTGGATGAGGTGGTCCGCTTGGAGGTTCCGACCGAAAAAGGGCACGGAGACCTGACGACCAGCTTCGCGCTAAAGGCGGCGGGCCGGACCAAGGTTCCGCCGCGGGTGCTCTTGGAGCAATTGCTGTCTTGGTGGCCGGATGTGCCCGCCGTGGAATCTCTGGAGGTGGCCGGTCCGGGATTTCTCAACTTCACGCTGAGGACGCGATGGCTGGCGGAGGTCGTCAACCAGGTGCGGGCGATGCCCGGACAATACGGGAACTCCGACTTTGGCCAGCAGCAGCGCGTGCTGTTGGAGTACGTCTCCGCCAACCCCACCGGTCCGATGGTAGTGGTGAGCGGCCGTGCGGCCGCAGTGGGCGACACTCTGGCCCGGTGCATGTCCGCAGCCGGCTATCAGGTCTTCCGTGAGTTCTATGTCAACGATGCCGGGAATCAGATTGCTACGCTGGGTCATGCGTTGGCACTTCGCCTGCGTGAGCTTGAGGGGGAAGATGTCGAATCCAATTGGCCGGAAAAGGTCTACCCGGGCGATTATGTCAAGGATTTGGCCAAAGCGTATCGGACTCTTCATCCCGAATTTGCCACGGATCAAGCGGTCGAGGATCGCTATCCCGAATTGGGAGCGTGGGCGGCGGAACGGATTCGACAATCCCAAGAAACGGTCTTGCGCGAGTTTGGTGTGACCTTTGATCAATGGTTTTCGGAGCGGTCGCTGAGGGAGTCGGGGGCGGCCGAAGCCGTCATTGATCGACTGCGCAACCGCGGCTATATGGCGGAGCGTGAGGGCGCCTTGTGGTTCACGTCGACCCGTTTTGGCGACGACAAGGATCGTGTCATGGTGAAGTCTGACGGAAGCTACACCTATTTCGTGCCAGATGCGGCATACCACGCAGGCAAGTTCGACCGGGGATTCGACTACGTGATTGATCTCTTGGGACCGGACCATCACGGTTATGTCAATCGCATGCGGGCAGTCGTCGAGGCATTGGGCTATCCTCCCGAACGGCTCGAGATTTTGATTGTGCAGTTGGTTCGGTTGCTCCGTGGGCGGGAATTGGTCCGCATGTCCAAGCGGGGCGGCGACTTTGTGGCGCTGGAAGATCTCATTGAAGAGGCCGGCGTTGATCCCGCTCGGTTCTTCCTGTTGGAGCGCGCCCCGGAAACGCCAATGGACTTTGACTTGAACTTGGCCACCTTGAAAGGATCGGACAATCCGGTTTATTACGTGCAGTATGCGGGTGCCCGGATTCACAGCATCTTGCGCCAATGGCACGCCATGGCAGCAGAAACGGTGCCCGTGGACCTGGGACTGTTGACCTCGGCGGAAGAACGTGAACTCATGGTGCTCATGGCGCGATTTCCGGAAGTGGTTGTACGCGTGGCGGAAGACCGGGCGCCGCAGCATTTGCCTAAGTATCTGACCGACTTGGCGGCAGCCTTCCACGCATTCTATCGCGCCCATCGGATTTTGGATGTGGAGCCTGGCTTGCGTCAGGCCCGGCTGGCCCTGATTGAAGCGGTGTTGGCGGTCAATACCCGGGGCTTGGCGCTCTTGGGAATTTCTCAGCCCGAGGAAATGTAGCATGGAGACGGCGGCCATCGAACTCTGCGATCGCTTGTCCCAATGGTGGGATGAAGCGGTTCGCGTGGTCGCGGTATCCACCTGGGACGAAGGATTGATGGAGCAGGCTTTGGGGCGGTTGGCCGACGTGCGTGAGGTGCCGTATTGGCGATGGAGCCGCGTTTCTGGCCTGGTGCGCGCCGGCGATGCGTTGGGCGGCCAACTGACCCGGGATCCCGAAACATTGATGGATAAAGTGCTGTCGATGCCGGCTGGCGTTGTGCTGGCTGCCGACTTGTGGACGGAGGCGTTGCCGGCGCGGGTGTTGCGGGCCATTCGAGAGGCTGCAGGCCGCTCGGCTCCCGTGATGCTGGTGGCTACGGCCCCGCCAGGGATTTCGGTGCCGGATACCCTCCGGCAAGACGTGGTGCAGTGGGCGGTGGGCGACGCTCTGGGTCCCCGGATGCGGCGCTGGCGGGAAAGCTCCCACCTGGACCTCCGGCAGGCGGTCGAATGGCAGCAAATTGACACGCCCGGATTGGAACTGGTGGATGCGGCTGTCGGTTGGGATGCCGTCGGCGGATTGACGCATTTGAAGGCGTGGGCCATGCAGCGCGCCCTGGCTCTGGACAGCGATCGAAACCTTCCCTTTCCGCGCGGGGTACTCCTCTACGGAATTCCCGGCACCGGCAAGAGTCTTTCTGCGAAGGCGTGGGCGTCGGCCTGGGGGATACCTTTGCTGCGTCTCAACTGGGCCGGGCTCTTGGGCAAGTATGTGGGACAATCCGAGGCTCAGTTGATGGCTGCGTTGGCGGCTGCCGAGCGTCTTGCTCCGGCGATCCTGTGGGTCGACGAACTGGAAAAGGCAATTGGCCGCATGGACGAAGCAGACGGCGGCGTAAGCCGCCGATTGGTCGGGTGGCTGTTGACTTGGCTGCAGGAACACGAGGCCCCCATTCTTCTCCTCGCTACAGCCAATGACATGGAAGGACTGCCCGCCGAGCTGTGGCGACCGGGACGATTTGACGCACTCTTCTTTGTGGATTTGCCGGATGCTCAAGCCCGGGAGGACATTCTCCGCATTCACCTGAATCACCACCGCATTGCGTCGCCGGGCCAATACCAGGGAATTGGCGCAGAGCTCGTGAACTTTTCGGGTGCGGATATTGCCGCACTGGTTCTGGATGCGCGCTTCCTCGCGGCCGAACGGGGGGGCTCCCTTACTCCCGCGCTGTTGCGGGAAGCAAGCCATTCCATGATTCCCTGGGCTGAGACATTGGGCGAAGAAGTTGCCCGTCGGCGTGCATGGGCGAAAGGCCGTCTGCGTCCCGCCTAGGGCACAAAATATTCGCCAAACGGTTTAGTGTCCCCCTTCAGCCGGGTCGATGGCTCTTCAGGAGGCGTGGGGCGTACGCGCTCGATTTGATTGGCGTGGTAGGCGACCCAGACTTGGGCTTCCTCCCGGCTTAGGCATGATGAGAGCGGCCGGGTTTGAAGGCCGTGTTCGGCGGCGTTCAACGCCGACGCTTCATTTTGCAGGATGCGCTGTATTACGGGATGAGTCGGTCGAAACCCGGTCCAGCGAATGAAGGTGGTGGGCAAGGCGTTGTTGCGACTGTGATTGCACGAGCGGCACGCAATGACGCAGTTGTCCAAGGCGGTTTGTCCGCCCCAACAAACGGGAATCACGTGGTCCAGCGTGGAGCCGGGTCCGCCGCACCAGGCACACATCCAACCATCCCGCCGTTGCACTTGGCGATAGATGCGCCGGTGTGCCAAGGGGCGGTAATTTAAATGCAGGACGCCATCCTCGGTCATCGTGGCCAAGCCATCGCGCAAGTTCTGCTCCGCCTTCTCCAGGCTGCAAGGCGTGAGTGGCCGGCCATTCAAATCCACGACAGGCACCTTTTCAACGAGGACGGGAGATTCCGACAGCGACGCCTCCTTAGCGCGGTTTCGCGAGCTTTCAAGATGTTCCTAGTATATCACGCCCATCGGGAATCGTTCGTCAGCTAGGGCGTCGGAAGGGGTGGATCTGTTCTCGCGCGCGTCGTTCCTGACCATCCAGTTGAAAAAACAGACGCCGGGCATTGAGATTCACAATTTTTTGAAAGGCGTCCGGTGAGATTTCCGGTTCCAGCCGTTCAATTTTTTCCCATTCTTGGTGAAAGTCCTGCGCTAGACCTCCGCTGCCAAACAGGACCCTGTCCGGTCCGACGGTGCGGATCGCCTCCTTGACCGCGCCAATGGGCGCCCGCGAGGTTTCTAGATGCACTTGGGCATGGCGCTCGGCCAACACCAACGCTTCCTCAAGATAGGGTGAGCGCTGTCCCATGGAGTGGATAATGACGGGAAGATGAGGAAACTCCATGAGGAATTCATCCCAAAGCGCCGGACCATCGAAGCGCAACGGGGCAGGACCCGGTCCGCCATGAACCAAGACGGGCTTCTTGGATTGGGTCAGCACTTGCCCCAATTGGCGCACCGAGTCCGCCCACGGAAAGGCGCGGTCCAGCCCGGGATATATGAACGCGCCGCCTGCCCCTTGCTCGAGCAATTGACGGAGCTCAGCCGCATATCCAGGGCGGGCGGGTGCCAATGCAATCCAGCGCGGGTTGTCGCGCGCCATGGCCAGCAATTCTTCGGCAGCGGTGGCAGGCTCGGGCGATGCCAAGAGTCCCCAATCCACCAAGACGCGCCGCTCAGCTTCCGGGCCGATGGCCCGTTTAACGTCCAAAGGACGTCCTCCCAAAGGTCGCGCCAACGGGATGTATGTGGAGATGTCGGTCACGCCAAGCTGGATGAGCGGGGCCTCCGGGTCGCCGGCAATTAGGATGGTTTCTTGTTCGTCCGCCATGCCCAGGACCCGGCCGTGATCGGCGATGAGTGCACCGCCTAAATAGGAGGAACCGGAAAAACGGCCCGCCAAGGGCGCGACGACCACCGTCGCATGGATCTCATGACTGCGCTGGATGGCCAATTCCTGCGTCTGGGTCTTGTCGGTCAGCGTTCTCGGGTTGCTGGCCATGATCACGAGGTCCGGGGCCAATTCCACGGTGCTCTTCCAAATTTCTTCGTCTACGGCGTCAAGACCGGGCAGAATGACAATGCGGCCCCAGCGAGTCGAGATCGCGCCTACGCCGGGGCCGGGCTCAAACCACGGGCGTTCTGTGGGCTGGAAAAGCAGTTTCGCATGCGAACCAGCCAACGTGCCATCCGGTTCGATGACCAGCGACCGTTGCTGTTTCTTGCCGCTTTCCGGCTCCAAGGCCCGGATGCTTCCGGTAATCACCATGACGTTGAGCTCACGGGCCAGGCGGCTTATCCGCTCCGTGTAGCGGTTGGGCAGAACTTCCACAGGGTTCAGCCCCAGGAACCACTCCGGGAAGACAATAATGTCCACACCTCGACTTGCAGCATGGCGCATGTGTTCCAGGGCGCGACTCAACGCCGCGTCAACATCGCGGAGGTATGGGGACTGAGAGACGGCAATGCGGGGAGTGGACATTCTCTCCCTCCTTCATGAAAGAGATAGGCATAGAAAAGGATACGACTCCCCTGATTCTACCTAATATAGTAATATTTGGCAATTGATTATGAGGTTTTTTAGCATCGATGCCTTCTCTTCGCATGGCGAGACGTCGGTTACAATGGGGACAAGGGGGAGTGTCGGAGTGGACAATCAACAAGTGAAGCTTAGTTTGGATGCCAAGGGGTTGCAGTGTCCGTTGCCCATTATCCGTGTCAAGAAGGGGATGAGCACCATTGGAGTGGACGACATTTTAGAAGTTTGGACCACCGATCCGGGCTCTTTAAGCGACTTTCGAGCATGGGCGCGGTCGACCGGCCACGAGCTGGTGCGTGTGGATGACGCCGAGTCGCCGTTCCGTTTTTGGTTTCGTCGCACGCATTAGCGGTTAAAGTCCCACTGACTGTGGAGAACCATGTCGCCCGCGGCGCCGCGTGTGGCTTCCGCAGCGACCAGCGTTTCAACTTCTGTGCCGGTGCGGGCTAGGATACGGCTTTCGCCATCGAAGTGCACATCAAGAAACTCCAGCAGAAGCTGGGGATTGATTAAGACTTCGACATTGGTGCAGGATTTCAGCGCCCGTTTGGACCCTTCTTCGTCCCATTGCTGCCGTCTCAGGCGGATGGAGCTGCCCGAAGGGTCAAACGGCCAAGGTTCGTCCCACCACCACGGATTGGCCGAGGGTTGGGCGACCACACGCGCGCCTTTCTTGTCCAAGGCCTCGAGTACGTTGACAAACCGCGGCTCCTGAGCGGTATGCGGCTGGCAAAACGCGTCGTAGCAAATGGCGGTACCCATCGCAATGGCGGTACCAGGCAGGGGAACCACCTGGGCAGCCTCGGTCAAGGGGCCTCCCGTCAATTCCAGGACATCTTCCTGGGTGGGCACTAGATTGACCTTCTTGGTATGGTACAGCACGTGACCATCGGGGCCGGCCGTGAAGCTGAGATTGAAGATCCTCGCGCTGCGCGGCATGAAGCTGTTGGTGTCATAGGTCCATCGGCTTTCCGGCAGCAGCGCCGAGCCGGCCACCACCGTCATGTGGTAATCGTGGGCCAACCGCACCATGGTGCCGTGCCATATATGCCACACGCGGGCAGCGCCCTCTGCAAAGAATGCCCGCTTCATGCGGGTGGTGCCATATTGCACCATGGTCCAGAGGAGTTTGCCGGCCTTTTCTTTGCCGAGGACAGTGAAGGCTTCTTCGAGGGTTTTGGCCTGCGATAACAGGTCCTGGTGTCCTTCCAGCAGCAGAAAGGTGGCTAAATCCTCGGGAAATACAATCAAGGCCGGTTGTCCCGGCGTACGTTGTTGGCTGGCGGCTTGGAAATAGCGGTCGATTTTATGATAAAAGGCCTCGCGGGTGAGGTAGTCGTCGGGGCGCATATATGGCTGTACACAAAACAGGTCAACGTTCATGGAGGGCTCCTTTGGCCTCGCCGGAGGGCTCTAAAGCGACTCCCTCTTTCCGGGTGCTTTGTCATATTATAAGTGGGACAGGCAAAATCGGGCAACGAATTGGAGGATGACAGTGTGAGCGAACGGCGGGTGGAAACAGCGGTGCGCCAGCAAATCCGGGAGCGAGTCGAGTCGCGCCGCATCCAGGCTCTGAGGGGCAGCGAACTGGTATGCCGGAACTGGCCTCAGGAAGCAGCGCTGAGGATGCTGATGAACAATTTGGACCCGGAAGTGGCTGAGAATCCTCAGGAGTTGGTGGTCTATGGGGGCCGCGGCAAGGCGGCGCGCAATTGGGAGGCCTTCGAGGCGATTGTCGATGCGCTGACGAAGTTGGGGGACGACGAAACACTGCTTATCCAATCAGGCAAGCCGGTCGGCATATTTGAAACCCATGCCCGGGCCCCCCGCGTTCTGATTGCCAATAGTCTACTGGTCCCGCATTGGGCCACCTGGGAAGAGTTTTGGAAGTTGGAGGCCCTAGGCCTTACCATGTACGGGCAAATGACGGCGGGATCGTGGATTTATATCGGCAGTCAAGGCATTCTGCAAGGGACGTATGAAACCTTGGCGGAGTGCGCGGCACAATATTTTGGGGGCACGCTCCGCCACCGTGTGGTGCTGACCGCTGGCTTGGGCGGCATGGGAGGCGCTCAGCCGTTGGCGGTGACCATGAATGACGGTGTGGCTCTGGTCATTGAAGCTGATCCGGATCGCATTCGGCGCCGATTGGAGACCCGTTATCTGGATCGTCAAGCGGTTGATCTCACGCATGCGATGGAGGAAGTCGAGCGGGCTCGCCAGAATGGCGAGGCTGTCTCCATCGGGCTATTGGGCAACGCGGCGGAGATTCTGCCCGAACTGGTGCGCCGGGGATTTCGCCCCGATATTGTGACCGACCAAACTTCGGCGCACGATCCCTTGAACGGATACGTGCCGGCCGGATTGTCCCTGGACGAGGCGCGGCGTCTTCGCACCGCAAATCCTGAGGACTATGTCGATCGGGCTCGGAAATCGATGGCACAACATGTTGAAGCCATGCTGGCCTTCATGGATCAGGGATCGGTCGTGTTTGACTATGGCAACAATTTGCGGGAAGTGGCCCGTGAGGAAGGGGTGTCCCGCGCTTTTGACTTTCCGGGTTTTGTGCCCCAGTATATTCGTCCGCAATTCGAAGAGGGCCGCGGACCGTTTCGCTGGGTGGCGCTGTCGGGTGACCCGGAAGACATTAGGAAGACGGACGAGAAGGTGCTTGAGCTGTTTCCCCATGACGAGCGCCTGCGCCGTTGGATTACCATGGCGGAAGACCGCGTTCAGTTTCAGGGTTTGCCGGCCCGGATCTGCTGGCTCGGCTATGGCGAACGCGCCAAGTTTGGCCTGGCCATCAACCAAATGGTGCGCGAGGGCGTCTTGAAGGCACCCGTGGTGATTGGGCGCGACCACTTGGATTCGGGGTCGGTGGCATCGCCAAACCGTGAAACCGAGGCGATGAAGGATGGCTCAGACGCCATTGCCGACTGGCCTATCTTAAACGCGCTCTTGAACACGGCGGCGGGTGCCTCCTGGGTATCGGTGCATCACGGCGGTGGGGTCGGGATGGGTTACTCCATTCATTCCGGAATGGTAGTCGTGGCCGATGGCACCGAAGACGCGGATTGGCGTCTCGCGCACGTCTTGACGACCGATCCCGGAACGGGCGTCATGCGCCATGCTGACGCTGGATATGAAAAGGCTCGCCGAGTGGCGCGCGAACGGGGCGTCAAAATCCCCATGCTGGATTCCGAGGCCTAAGCCATGGAGGAACGCATCAAACGGTTTGAACTCACGTCGGAATTGTATCGGCACCTCATGGACCTTCCGCAGTCGGCCGATGGCGTTCGCCAGACCTTTCAATGGCTTTTGGAGTACTCGCGGGTTTGCGGCGAAAAATTGCTCCTCGCCATTTTGGAATCCGATCATGGAACCTTTCAGCCCTTGGCGGAGGTTGGTTGCGATCCCCTGTTGCGCGAACGGTTTCGTGGCGGCATTTTCCCCCATATCGAGGTGGTCCGGGAGACGCGCCAACCCGTGATGTTCAATGACTTGATTCACGATGGCAATGAGAGCTTTCGGGAGTGGGCGTGCGCCGAACAGATCCAAACGTTTTGGGTCTTCCCGATTATTGTGCGCGGTACGGTGACCGGAACGCTCGCGGTGGCCTATTCGGACAAACGGGTGTGGACACCGTTTGAGGCTCAATATTGGACCCGCGTCACCGACACGCTGGCCCTGTTTCTGGCGGAGGCCCAGCAAGAGAGTCAACGTGCCTTGCAGACGGAACAGTTTGAAGCGACGCTGACGATGACTGGCGCGGGGGTGTTGGGCTTTTGGTCCAGTGGTGAAGTGGCCTTTCACAACCAACGGTTTCTAGACATGTTTCATCTCCAGTCAGACCAGGTTACGGGCCACTTTAGCGCACTCTTGCGCCGCATCGGACCACAATTGGAGGACCCAGCCGGGGTGATGCGGGCGGTCGACCAATTGGTGAATGAGACTACGCCCAACACGTTCGAAGTCGTGGCGCGGCTGAAAGGCGTGATTCCCCGGGAGATCCGCATGCGGACACGACCGCTTGTGGCCAATGGCCAGGTTAACGGGTGGCTGGCGTTGTTTGATGATTATACTCGCGAGCGTGCCGTGGAAACGCAGCAGCAAGCCTTCCTGTCGTTGGTGGCGCATGAGTTTCGCACCCCCATCTCGGTCATCGCGGGCGTGTCGGAGTACCTGTTGGAAGAGGGGATAGAGGATTCCTTCGTGCAGGAGCAGGTGCAGATAATTTCGCGTGAATCCACGCGTCTGATGCGGCTGATTCGCGAGGTTTGGCTTAGCGTGCGCCTGGACGATCCCCTATGGCGCATCGATTCCACAGAAATCTGCGTGCCCGAAATTGTACGGTCGGAAGGGGCCCTGCGCCTGCTGGCAGCTCCGCATCGGACGATCCACTATCACGGGGCTGAGCATGCCCACATTCAGGGCAATCGCGAAATTGTCACGACCATCATATCGACGTTGCTGAGCAATGCGATCCGGTTCTCCCCGGTTGACACGCCAATCGAGGCGGAAGTGGCGGAGAACGGGAATATGGTGCGTTTGACGGTCATGGATCGGGGACCGGGCGTGGATGAGCATGTGGAAAAGGAACTGTTCCTGCGGATGCCGGATCCGCGCCGGCGTTCGTCTTCGGGCGGGATTGGGATCGGATTATGGCTGAGCCATCAGCTCCTCAGCCGCATCGGAGGGCGCATCGCCTATGATTTGCGCCCGGGTGGCGGATCATTATTTACGGTGTGGTTTCCGTATCGTCCGCAGACTTTAGGCGTGTTGCCAGCGAGCGGCGAATCACCTCCTGCAATTGCAGGAGCTTGAATGGTTTTTCCAAATAGGCGGTGGCCCCCGCTTGTTGAGCCGCTTGGGGAAGCTCGGTTGAGGCGGACATGAATACCACCGGCAGCGTTGGATGGCGTTGGCGAATGAGGCGGCACAGTTCCACGCCGTTCATGTCCGGAAGGCGCAAGTCCATCAGTACCACGTCGGGTGGCGTAAGCTCGAATTGAGCCAGTGCGGATTCGGCGGAGTCGGATTCAAGGACGGCCATGTCAATCCGGCTTAAAGCCAGCTTTACGATATGACGAATGCCGCATTCGTCGTCGACCACCAATACGCGGGACATAGGGCAGGCTCCTTAGAATTGTTTTCAACGCAATGAAATCGCTATGATTGTATAGACTTTATCAGCGCAGAGCAAGCAATAGCCGAGATGGGATGGTGTCGTGATGGACTTGATTCGGGAGAGCTGGCGGGAGTTGTGGCAAAATAACCGCAACGGAGGATTTCTGACCCTGGCGTTTTGGTATACCATGTTGACCTCGCTCTACCAGTATCTGGTTGCCAGCCGTCTAGGTCCGTCGTTGCCCAAAAGCCTGACCAATTTTGTGACACATCCGGGCGTTGTCACGACCTTTCCGCATCTAAGCTCCAATCTCTGGCTCAAATTAATTCTGGTCTACCTCACGTTTTTGCTCATCATTGTTCCCTATGCGGTGGGCGGCTTGTACGGAGGCATTGCGAGCGCACTGAAGACCCGACCCCAGGGCGGCACCTTCTTTTTGGCCTTTTTCCGGTTCGGCTATCAAAATTTTTGGAAGGCGCTGGGCCAAATTGTCTTGGGGCTTTGCCTGGTGGCGGTGGTGCTACTGGTTTTGACCGCCCTTTATCTGGGAGTCGCCGCAGTGGGCGGTGGGGCGATGGGTGTAGTCTTCATAGTCATTCTGGCGGCAGTGATGTTGTGGATGGTGGGCACCCTCCTCTATTGGTTCGGATTCACCTTCGACACGGGCGAATCCCCGGCGCGAGGATTGGTCCCCGCGCTGCGTTGGAGCTTTACGCACCTCGGACAATTGTATGCTCGCATGGTTCTTCTGCTGGGGCTCCTCATCGCGACACTCTTGGTAGCGACCTTCATCAGCTCAACGGTTCCCTTCCTTGGCGCCTTGGTGATGGTGCTCTTGGTCGGGATGGTGGTTCCGGCCTTCATGGCGGTTTATGCGCTGTTGCTCTACCGGCAGAGCTCGTGGAACTAATCCGCTAGTATATTCTGCTGGCTCTTCGGGAAATTTTTTCCCGGAGGGATGTGGGATGGAGCGACATCTAACGCGGCGCGAGCTGCTGGGCAGCTTTTTGGCGTTTGGGGCTTTGGCTGCAGCGGCGCGCACTAATATCAAGCCTCTCTCAGTGACGGCCCCCATGGCCGCCGCCAAGCCGCTGCGCATTGTCCACCTCAGCGACTTGCACTGGGGGTATCGGGGGGATTGGAATCGGCGCTTGCCGGAGACCGTGGCGCGGGTCTTCCACCAGGTGGCGGAGCTTACGCCGGCAGCCAACCTCATTGTCGTAACCGGCGATTTGATTCAGGCGGCCGACGGCACGGTTGAGCGCGAAAAGCGTCTGGCTGCGGTCAAGGAGCGGCTCGAGGCATTACGCATTCCTTGGCTGGCCATTCCCGGGGAACACGACGCTTTCGGGGACCAGGGCGCCCTATTTCGGAAGCTGATTGGCCCCTTGCATTTTCACCGTGTGTTCCAAGGGCTGCACATTTTTGGTCTGGACAACGTCAGTCAGGGGTTTTTCCTTGGGCGCACCCAGGTTCAATGGCTCGCAAAAGAAGCTCAACGGCTTCAGCCGTCCGACGCGGTGCTGGTACTGAGCCACGCGCCATTATACGACCTTTTCACCCCATGGAACTGGTACACCTTTGATGGAGAGGCTGTTTTCCGTCAGTTCCATCACCTCGCGCACCGTCAGTTTCTCTTTGGTCACATTCATCAGGGACTTGACCATGCCCATCACGGCGTGATGAACCATGCCGGGCTTCCTGTTTCCTGGCCTCTTCCCGAGCCAGGACCGATGGAGCGGCTTGCGCCGTGGCCTCAAGGGGCCAGTCATCCCGATATGGGCTTGGGCTTTCGTCTGCTTGACATCGCGAATGGACGCTTTCAGTGCCAGACTCTGGCGCTGGAGGATGCGGATCGGAAGGCGGTGTTGCGTTGATGGGGACAACCCGCTGGCTTGCGGTCGCGCTGATGGGGACGACGATGGCTTGGCCATTCCACAGGGCACCGGGACATCGGTCCCGGCCGTCGCCCAAACCCTCGGTGGTGCAGGGGGCGCGCCTCTATCAACGGGCCTGCCTCTCGTGCCACGGGCCGCGTGGGGACGGCCAGGCCCTGGCGCTCCTGCCGGACGGCACCACAGCGCCGCCCCTGGACGGCCTTGTAGGAGAGGGGCGCTCGCAGAGGCGCCTCGAATCGGTCATTGCGCAGGGATCCGGAATGATGCCGGGATGGGCTTCCGTTATGACGCCTGTGCAATTGAAGAGTCTAGTGCTGTATGTGCAGTCGCTCAACCCATCGAGCCCGGCTTCGCCTTCCCCCCAGACGCCCCGTTCCAGCCCTTGAGGCTTTCGATGAGGCTCCAAGCGCCGGCTAGCACTAGGCTGTACGGAAGCAGCAACAAGGCGAGGCAGCCAAACCAGTGGCGGGCCAACAATAGTTTGAGTCCCAACAGAGCCAGATAGATGAGAATGGCGATGCCGACGTCCAAGCCTGGCAGGCCGATGGCGCGCAAGCCAAAGATAATGGCAATTAAGGGCCCCCATTCCTGCAGCACCCGCGTGCGCGCCTGACGGACTTGCTGGCTCTGGTAGTGGCGATTGCAAAGGGATTGGCGAAACCCCAGGCATCCCATGCATAGGGGTTGCTGGCAGCGTTTGCACCGCTTGAGGGCCTGATATTGATGATCTGGGCAGACGATCGGCGGGTCGGGCGCGGTCGACCGTCCCGACGACGGCTGGCTGGACCTCGGCGTGGCTTGGGTGTCCGGCGGATTTCTCAGCGCCCACTCGTAGGCATGGTTGATGCGCTTCATTCGCTCTTCCTGCTGCCGGTATCGGGCCGGATCCAACCGATACCGGTCAGGATGGTGCTGGCGCACTTGGGCGAGATACGCTTCTCGAATCTGCTCCTTATCTTGGGTGGGGGGGATGCCCAAGACGGCCCAAGGGTCCCATTCACTGTCCGCCAGGCCGGTCCCCTCCCTTCCGAGCATTCGTTATAGGCCCAGAGGGATTACCCGCCGGGCCTAACCTTGTCCCCAAAAGACGATTCGAGATGAGTATAGCCATTTTCCGTCGGAGGGAATGTCGATTTGCCGATGTCGCCCCGGCCGAATTCGTGTCGAGCTATGGGGTGTGGCGTTATAGAGAGCCCTCATGAATGAACCGCGATGGGGGAATTTGATCCACCGTGAACAACTGCGAGGCCCACGAAAACCCCGCGCCGAATGCCACCGACAACAGTTGTTGTCCGGGCGCCAAAAGCGCGCGGTCCAGCATGTCTGCCAGTGCCATGCCAATGGATGCCGAGCCGGTATTGGCGAAGTGCGCTACATGCGAAAACACCCGCTCATTGGGAATGCCCACCTGATGCGAAACGGCATCAATGATGCGTTGGTTGGCTTGGTGCGGCACCACCCAATCGATTTGGTCCAGCGTCAGATTTGCTCCCTGAATGAGGCGCCGGCCAATGTCACTCATCATGGTCACGGCATGCTTGAACACCTTTTGGCCTTCCATGTGGATCGTGTGATGCTTGCCCTCCGCGACCAAATCCGGTGTTATGTTGTGACGCGTGCCGCCGTAGGGCTTGCCTAAAATGTCCGCTTGGCTGCCGTCGCTTTGGGATAGGCCGGGACCGATTCGGATGCCGGAGACGCCGCGATCGGACGGCCCGAGCAAAAACGCGCCCGCCCCATCGCCAAACAGCACCGCGGTCGACCGGTCATTCCAGTCCAAGGCGTGCGTCAGAAGCTCAGTGCCGATGACCAGCACATTCTGGCCGGAGGCTGCCAAGGGACCTAAAATTTGCAGTGTCTGCAAGAAACCAGCGCAGCCCCCCGTTAAATCGATAGCGGAAGCGCGCTTTGCGCCCAGCGATTCTTGGACAAAACAGGCGGTGGCGGGAGACCACATCTCTGGGGTGTCGGTGCACACCAGCACCCAATCCAAATCCCCAGGGTCAAAACCAAGGGACTCCAATGCTGCTTGACCGGCTCGCGCTGATACACTGGCGGTGGTTTCGTCAGGGCCTGCGGTCCGCCGCTCCTGAATTCCCGTGCGAGTGCGGATCCATTCATCGCTGGTATCCATGCGCTCGCTTAACATGGCATTTGTCAAGATATGAGGCGGAGCATATCCGCCTACGGACCAGATGGTTGCCTCAGCCATTCTCCTCATAACCTCCCAATACGTCTTTCGCGGATGCGCCGGGTTTTTCCTTCTCATTTGCCACACGCCGAAGGACGAGGCAGCCCAGAAATAAGGGAAATAAAAAATGCCGTGTAACAAAACTGCCCGTTCAGACGTTGGGATGAAAGGGAGGCGTGCATCCACCTATTAAATTTAGGAATACGTTTGGGGCGCCGATAATCGGGAAAGAACATGCTTCGCGGGGCGTCCAGACTTCGTAACTATAGCATGTTTGCGGAAATGCGGTAAACCGCTTCCCGTGAACCCGCATTCTGGGGATTTCGTTTTGCGCCCAAGATGCGTACAATATGAGAATCATGCTCAAGGCGGAATGGAGGTGAAGACGATGTGGGAAGACTACTTGAATCAAGCGGTGCAGGACGTGATTGACAAATATCAGGCACGGCGTTTGAAGGCGCATATCCGTGCTCAACTTTTAGACAAGTTTCAGGATTTTTGCCACAACGGGATGGATGCGGATCGGGCGATGACTTGTGCCTTGGAGGCGCTCGGCGACCCGCTTCATCTGGCCGAACGTGTGGCCCGACCGCTGAAATATCAGCGCGGATGGCTATGGCTTCTTGCCGTGGCCCAGTTGATTGTTGGCGTGGCCATTATGGCATTTAGCTTGAAGACGGAGTCTTTTGCCGCCCTGGCGTTGGGCCGCATCATGGCGCTTTGGGGCGTGGTGGCGACGGGGCTTCAAACGCGGCGCAGCCGACAGATCGGAAACCATCTGCGGCTCCTCCGGGTACGCATCAATCATGTGGGACGGACCGCAACCTTTCGCGATTTTGGCCGCATGGTGGGAGTGGGGTTTGGGACAGGTCTCATTTTAGCCCTGGTTGCCAGTTTGCCATGGAACCTGGTCACGGCAAACACGTTCCATCCGGTGTTCACGTCGACCAGCACCGCCTTGGTATTGAGCGGTGTGGTTGTGGGTGTCCCTTGGGCGCTTGTACGCCGATGGCTGGGGCCGGCCTTTCATGTGGTCACTTTGCAGGCTTGGGCGGCTTTGGGGGCCGCACTGGGCGCCACGGCCCTAATTCTCTGGCACGAAGGATTTGCCCCGCCGCCGTTATACAACTGGCAGCCCGAAATGCTCATTGCTGGTGGGTGGTTGTTTAATTTCGCCCTGTTGCGACTGGTCGCCGTCATTGCCGCTTTGAAGGATCGAGTGCTGGTTGGCTTCGACGACGACCGTTCCCCGTTATTCTAACCGTGCGGCGTGTCATCATCGCGGGCGCGGGGGCGGCCGGGCTCTCCGCCGCCATTTGGGCGAAGCGCTTAGGCCTTGAGCCCGTTATCATGGAGCGTTCCACTAAGGCAGGAGGCCAATTGGCGACCTATTCACTGCCGGTGGTCGATCTGCCTGGGTTTGGACCGGGGACCGCTCAACAACTCGTCGAACACTTGGTGGGCCAAGTTCGGGATTTGGCAATACCCATTCAGTATGAATCGGAGGTGGCAGCCTGGGATGGCCGCCGCCTCTATGTGTCGTCCAGCGATGTCCCAGTTGATGCCGATTGGCTGTTTTACGCCCCCGGCCTCAAGGCAAGGACGCTGCATGCGCCCGGGGAACAATGGATTAGCCAAGCATCTGTCAGTGCGCTGGCCGGAGAACGGCCCGGGTTGCAGCTCTTGATCGCAGGGGCTGGTGATCGCGCCGTCGAAGGCGCGATACGGCTTGTGGAAGCGGGACACCAAGTGACGCTTGCTTCCCGATCGCCGAGGATTCGCGCGCGAGGGAGCTACCGGCAACGCTTAATCGAGAGCGGGGCGGCGATACTCTTCGAAACCACCATCGCCCGTATTGAACCTCACCCAAAGGGAAAGGTGGGTGCGTGGCTAAGGAGCCCGCATGGGGACATCCTTTGGACAGGGGATCAGATACTGGCGCGAATTGGCATGGAACCGCGCGTGCATCCGGAACTCGCTTCTGTGCGGGGCGACATCGCATATCCACGAGTTCTCGGCATGAGCATCATCGGAGACGCGGCGCTCCCAGCCTGGGAACGCAGTCTGGTGAGCGCTTTTGCCTCCAGCATGCGTGCCGTCAAGGAATCTTCAAAAAGGATGGATGGGCGCTGATGCCATTGGACGACATCACGATGCCGGACTTGGATGTTCTCTTTGTGGGCTACAATCCCGGCCTGAAGTCCGAGCAGACGGGCCACCATTTTGCCGGTCCCGGCAACCTCTTCTGGGCGCTTTTGGCCGAGTCGGGACTTACTGGGCGCCGCCTGACCTACCATGAAGATCATGAGCTTCTCTATTGGCGGATTGGCCTGGTGAACTTGGTTGATCGTGCGACACCGGGATCTGCTGATTTATCGGCGGAGGAATTGGTGCTTGGCGCGGAACGCCTGCGGAGGAAGGTGACCGAGATTGCCCCAAAAATTGTCGCCTTTCTCGGCAAGGATATTTTTCGCAGTTACCGTCAGTGGCCGAAAAGCCGTATGGTTAGCTGGGGAATACAGCCCGACGGCCTTAACGCGGGGGTTTGGGAGGCGGTACTGCCCAACCCGAGTCGGCGCTCCACCACCCCCTACGATCTACGGCTGCGCTACTTTCGGGAGGTCAAGGGCCTAGCACAGTGGGGCCCTCACCCCCGCCCCTAGGACTTCCAACCGGTCAAGGCTTCAAATCCTTTGGAGCTTTGCCAGACAATCCCGGCTGGCCCGCTGCTGAAAATGCCGGGTGTGACATTGAGAGGATGCGCCGCTTGGGCCGCGATGACCACCAACTGTCCCGAGGGATCCGCATTGCCTACCACCAGGTTGCCCTTCACCACCCCCAATTGTGGTGTGGTGGGCGATGCAAATCGGTACCAGCCGACGCGTCCGCCGTGCATCCATAGCACCAGGTAGCGGGGCACCGGAGCCGGGCGTTCCAGAAGAACCGCCACGCCTTGTCCGACAGACCGGGCGGTGAGCAGTTGCGGCCATCGAGCGTCCCGCACTTGGGCCAGTTGCTGGATCGTGCCCGATGGGATGCTGGCCGCTTCGATGAGGCCGTTTCGGTCCACAATCAGGGTGTTGGCGTGGTCGACAAACGGATGGGTGGCTGCTGGTGTACCCGGCACCACCCACCCTAAGGATCTGCCGCGGACGCTGACGCGATGCGCGCTGGTCACCAGCGCGACGGGCGTTCCCGCTTGGGTGAAGGCTACGGCGGAAACATGGGAAAGTGATTGGGCGATGCCAGAAGCGTCAACAATCGTTGCGCCGCCCGATGGCAGAGACCAACCTAAGATTTGGCCGTTGTCCGCATAGGAAAACTGATCGGCCGGATCGTCAGGAGGGTTTTTCAGCGTATGAGCGACGCCATTCACCACCCATCGGGCGCGGCCATCATGTAGAATATAGGCGATGGACGATCGTCCGCTGATGGGGAGGTACCATTCGGCTGAAGCCAGTTGGTCCTTCGGCAGAGTGACCGCGTGGACGATGCCTGTCCAGGCGGCACCCATGGAAAGAGGCTGGCTTTTTGGCGATAGCACGGGATTTGCCGTCTTCCAATGCACTGGTGCCGGCACGTTGGGCTTGGCGGTGAAGCGGCGAAACCCAATAAAAAGCGCAATAATAACGACTAGGGCATAAATCGGGTAGAAGCGGCGATTGTTCATGGCGACCTCCTGATAGAGGTCAGCATAGCCAAACGCTGACTGGCTGGCAACTTCCCTAGCTGGCTCTCCAAGACAGCCAGAGAATGGAAAGGATGCCGAGGCCGCTCTCGAGCCCTAACCGCAGCCAGGCGTCCATGGGGATTCGCAGGGCGGCCAGGCCGCCGGCGATGGCGAGTAGTGGAGCAAGTTTGTACATAGAAGCGCCTCCAAACCAGCAGGCATTTACTGGCATAACGCGCCGAATAGGAAAAAGGTTCCAAGCGGAGACGATAATTTCAAAAATACTGGAGGGGATTTCGTGCGCCTCGAAACTATTCAAAAGACGCTGACCGGGGGTGCTGTGCTGGCTTTGGCCCCCGGAGAAGATTTTCGCTACGCTGTGGGATGGTCTCCCTTGGGGGACGAGCGGTTGACATTCCTTTTGATTTCGGCGGACCAGGTCCGCCTCGTCATTGCGTCTGTCAATGCGGAGGAGGCGGTGGCCCATCTCAAGGGGGCCTTCCCGATAGACCGATTCACCGACGATGAAGGTCCAGACCGCGTGTTGCAGTCGGCCATTCAAGCATTGGGCGCTTCCCGATTTTTGGTGTCCGACGATGCGCGGTATGCCCATGCCCGGGTATTGGAGACGGTGGGACAAAAGCCCCTGGCGCTGGCTTCGGAAATCATGGCACGCCTTCGAATGCAGAAGGACGACGAGGAACGCCGATTGCTCCAAGAGAGCCAGCGCATCAACGACCAGGCGATGTTGGCCGCGTATGAGGCAATGCGTCCAGGCATGACGGAACTGGAACTGGCGGATGTGATTCGCCGGGCCTTCATCGCCAATGGCGCGGATAAGGAGGCCTTCATCATCGTCGCGGCTGGGGAGCATAGCGCGCTGCCGCATCACAGCCCCACCACCACGGTGCTCACGGAAGGACCGGTGCTCCTGGACATCGGATGTTACTATCAAGGCTACGCATCGGATATGACACGGGTCGCATATCTTGGCCAACCGACCGAGAAGTTTCTTGCCGTGCATCATTTGGTGGAGCAGGCGGTGCAGGCGGCCCATCAGACCGCTCGTCCTGGAACGCCTGCGGAGGAGGTGGACCGCGCTGCCCGCAGGGTCATCGCTGAGGGCGGATTTGGGCCCCAATTTGTGCACCGTGTGGGCCACGGGATTGGGCTTTCCGTGCATGAGCCGCCGTCGGTCATGGAGACCAACACCCTGCCCTTGCCGGAAAATGCGGCATTTTCCATTGAGCCGGGAATATATCTGCCGGGTGAGTTTGGCGTCCGGTTGGAGGAGGTTGTCCTCAACCGGCCCGACGGCGCGGAGATACTGTCCAAAGTGTCGCGCGATATCTTCGTCAAACCGCTGTAGAGAGAACTGGCACCCGCGATAGCCGCGTGGTTTGTATCGTGCTGAACATTAGAACGGCAGAGGAGGAACAGGATGGAGGACGCATTAATCGGCCAAGAAGCGCCAGATTTTACCTTGCCGGGGACGGATGGACCGGTTCACTTGAAGGAGCTGCGCGGGAAGGTTGTGGTGCTCTACTTTTACCCCCGTGACAACACGCCGGGCTGCACCACCGAAGCCTGTGACTTCCGGGACGCTTACCGCGATCTCAACGAGGAAGGCGTTGTGGTCCTAGGAGTCAGTACTGACTCGCTGGCCAGCCACCAGAAGTTTCGCGCCAAGCATCAGTTGCCTTTCCCTCTGCTTTCCGACGAGGATGCCGAGGTGGCCAAACGGTATGGGGTCTATAAGCAAAAGAACATGTATGGCAAGGTTGCCTGGGGCATTGAGCGGAGCACCTTCCTTATTGATTCGGAAGGAATCGTGCGCAAAGCCTATCGCAAGGTTCGCGTCCCAGGGCACGTGGACCGCATTCGCACTGAGCTGCATCGGGTTCGCCTATGACGAAAAAGGTGGATCGGATTCTGGAACAGTTGGAAACGTTGTATCCCGACGCCGTGACAGAGTTGCATTTTGAGACCCCTTTCCAACTGCTGGTGGCGACGATGCTGTCCGCTCAGTGCACGGATCGGCGCGTCAATATGATTACGCCGCGCCTCTTTGGCCGCTATCCTGATGCGGCCCAATTGTCCGCCGCCCCGGTCGAGTCTGTGGAGGAGCTGATCCGCGATTGCGGGCTCTTCCATACCAAGGCGCGCAATATCGTGAAAACCGCACAAATCTTGGTGGAGCAATGGGCCGGTGCGGTGCCTGAGGATCGGGAGCGGTTGATGACTTTGCCCGGAGTCGGACGGAAGACCGCTAATGTGGTGGTGGCCAATGCTTTCGGGCAGGACGCCATTGCGGTAGATACCCATGTCTTTCGTGTCGCGCATCGCTTGGGTTGGGCCAAGGCCAAGGACCCCGACGGCACGGAGGAGGAATTGATGCGTATCATTCCCAAGCGGAAGTGGTCGCAGGCGCATCATTGGCTCATCCTTCACGGGCGCCGGGTGTGCGTTGCTCGGAATCCATTGTGCGGAGAATGTGCGCTGGTGAAGGATTGTGCGCGGATTGGCGTGGCGCCTGCACCCACCCGAAAGAAGGTGCCAGTCGTATGATGCTCCTAATTGAGGACAATGTCATGTTTAGCCTGCCTATCGTCGAGCTTGCCAAAGCTCACGGGATGACCGCCGAAGCGGTGGGGTCCCTCGACCAAGCCCGGGCGAAATTGGCCGAGGCGTCGATAACCCACGTGCTTCTCAACATGCATCTTGCGACCCCGGAATTTCTCCGCGAGATGCCCTCCCAGACCCGGGTGGCCGCGTACGGCCCCCACGTGGAGGGGGCACGGTTTCTCGAGTTTCGGAAGCTCGGCATTCGGGATGTATGGCCAAATTCCAAGCTGCGGGAGAAGTTGCCAGAATGGCTTAGCCGCTAGCGTCAACGTCTTTCATCGGCCCTTCGTGCGTAAGCATAGAAGGGGTGATGGGATGACCGTTGTTTTGGTGCTGAGCGGCGGTGGGCTGTGGTCCGCAGCGGGCATTGGCGTGGCAGAGGCGCTGAATGATCTGGGGATTTCGGTGGACGGCGTTGTGGGATCCTCAGCCGGCTCGTTGGTCGGCGCCTTAATTGCCTTGGGATATGCGCCCCGTGAACTGCGTCAACTGACAGAGAGGCTTCGGCCCCAGGATTTTTCCGTGAGTTGGACTCTCTGGGCCCGTGCGTTGCTGCGCGGGACGTTGCCGGAAGCGGCGCTCCCGGACACGCCGCTCTGGCAGCGCTTGAATCCGTACTTTGAGGGCAAGCACTGGCAATCCCTCGCACGTCCTCTTTGGGTAGTCACCAGTTCCCTCACCCACCGCATGCCGGTGATTTACGGATCGTCCCCACCCATGCGGTCCGAGCTTGGGCATCGCATGCATCTCGCCTGGGCGGGTGAGCAATTGGAGCTACCTCTGGCCATTCGAGCATCCATGGCCGTTCCCGGGATCTTCCCGCCTGTGCTGTCTACCAATGGCGTACTGGTGGACGGTGGAGTGGTGGACGATTTCCCTGTGGATGTGGCTGCTTGGGTGGGGGCCGATCGCATCATTGGGGTCTGGGTGGACGAGCCGGACCGATGGCGCCTGCCCTCCCGTTGGCATGCTGGGCACATTGCCGCCAGCAGTCTTACCACTATGATTCGTGAACTCACCACGGTGCGGCAACGGCAGATTGCGGTGCCGCAGGTGACGATTCGTCTGGAAATGGATGCCGGCCACCGCGTGTTTCACCGAGTGGCCGACATTATTCGCCGTGGGTACGAGGAAGCTATGGCCCAACGAGACCTTCTCCAAGCGCTGTTCGACCCTGGCGGGTGAGCTGGGCTAGTGGTGGTATGCGGCCATGGAGGCTGGCATTGACGTGGGCCATTATAGGACATCCGGTCGAACGTGCTGATAGGGTTTCCAAGCCTCGGTCGTCAGGATGTCGTGCAGCACGGAGACAACCCGAGCGCAATCGCGGTACCGGGTGGTGGTGGGGACAGGGGCTAGGCGGATGATGTCCGGGAAGCGAAAGTCGGGGATGACGCGTCGATCGCGCAACACCAAACTAAGCGCCTGAGCCTCCGGATGGGCGAGCGCCAGGTGCCCGCCGCGCTCCCCGCTAGGGGTGAGGACGGAAATGCCCAGCGGTGTCAATCGCTCCCGCACCAGGGCATCCAAAAAAGAGACTAGATCAAGCGCCCGGCGGTGCAGGGCCTCAATGCCCACTTCGCTTAAGAGACTGACGCTGCCTGCCAAGGCGGACAACGCCAAGATGCTGGGTGTTCCCAACTGAAGGGCGTGCGCATTGCCGGCGCCGAGAAACTCAGCTGTCATGTCGAATTGGCGCTCGTTGGCCGATCCCCACCACCCTTGAAGCCCCGGCTGAACGGGCCAGAGGCTTTGGTGGATGAAGGCGCCGCCCGGCGCTCCGGGCCCGCCGTTCAGGTACTTATACGTGCAAAACACTGCGGCATCGATCCTGTCCCAGTGAAGCTGGTGGGGCAGTAGTCCTGCCGAATGGGAGAGATCCCAGATAACCTGAACCCCGCGTTCTCGGAGATCGCGGGTCAATTCCTCCATCGGCAGCGTTTGGCCGGTCGTGAATACCACCGACGGCAAAACGGCCAGGGCTACGTCTGTTCCCGCCAGACGGACAATATCCTCCGCATGCAGCAAACGGTCCGAGCGGGGTTCCACCAGGACCAGGCTGCTCCGGGGGTTATGCCCTCGCCCTTGCAGGAAGCTTGCCACAGCATATCGGTCGGTGGGAAAGGCGGAGCTGTCCATTAGCACTTTCCAGCGGGAGCCCGATGAGGGATGCAACGTAGCTAGCAGTTGATGCAGCATCACAGTGGTAGAGGACCCCAGGGTAATTTCCCCGTCTACGGCTCCCAAAAGCCCTGCGATTTGCGCGGAGACCCGCTCTACCCAAGTGAACCAAGGAGGGCTGGTTTCGGTCCAGCCCATGACGCCGAGTTCCGCCCAATTCTGCAGGGTGCCAAGGACGGCTGCGCGCGCCGTGTCACTTTGGAGACCCAGTGAGTTGCCGTCGAAATAGAGCGTGTCGGCAGGGTGGCTGTAGCGATCCGGCAACCATCCCAGGGGATCGAGGGCGTCACGTTGAGCCGCTTCGTCAACCCAATCAGGCATCATGTCAGCACCCTTTCATACGCGTTTAAGGCGGAATCGCCGAGTTTTCCGTTCCGGCATGCGGTATCCTTTTTCGCGTTCGCGGTTGAAAACTCCTGTAAGTCCTATCGAAACTCCGATCTGCCCTGGAGAGGCGAGGATCCCAGGTTGGATCCAATGATTGGTTCTCGGGTACAATTTGGGAGAAAAAATGGCTCCTGATGGCCGCGGCCAGACGGAACAATCCCTTCAATCCCAACGGGGAGCCAATACACCAAGGAGGGTCCCAATTGTATCGAAATGACTGGTTGCAGTATGCCCCCCAGGACATGCCCGCCGTTGACGCATGGCTTGTACCAGAGGCCGGTTGGCGTTCGTTGACGGGACGGGAAGCGCCGCTGAATGGTGACGTTCCAGCGATTATCATGGGGGTGCGCGAAGAGCCTCTTATCATCGTGCCCTCCCGCGCCACAGCGCGGAGAACGCAGAAGGCCTTCAAAGAGGCAGCCCAGCTAGGCCGCAGCATCAAGGCCAAAACCATTGGCCTGTGGTTGCAGGACTTCCCCGGCCATTATCGTCGGGCAGCCTTGTGGGGCGTAGGCCAGGGTCTCTACCAGTACCGTCCGCCCGAGGAGCTGACCACGGGTCCCCAAGTGGCGGTGGTGAGCGATGAGTTGCTTCACCTAGAGTTCAGCATTCTTCAGGAACAGGCGTTTGTCCGTGACTTAATCAACATTCCGTCCAATCTCAAGCCGCCGGCGCGGTTGTCTGAGTTGATGCAGCAAGGCAGTCCGGAGGCCATCAATTGGACCGCCTTTGCTCACGATGCCCTCCAAGACATGGGAGCTGGCGGGATTTTGGCGGTAGGCATGGGCAGCCATCGGCCGCCGGTGATGCTGGTCGGACGTTACCAGGGCAAGCCCGGAGCCCCGGTCATCGCGCTGGTCGGCAAGGGGATCACGTTTGACAGCGGGGGGATTTCGCTGAAACCCGGCGAAGGCATGGGGCGCATGAAAGGAGACATGGGCGGTGCCGCGGCGGTCGTCGGAGCCATTCGCGCCATTGCCCGCCAGCAGTTGCCGGTTAATGTGCTGGCGGTGCTGCCGTTGGCGGAAAATTTGCCCGGCGGCGGCGCGTATCGTCCGGGCGATGTCTTGACGATGATGGACGGAACCTTGGTGGAGATTATCTCTACAGACGCCGAAGGGCGGTTGGTGCTCGCCGATGGAGTCAGCTGGGCCAGCAATCAGGGAGCCGCGGCCATCGTCGACATCGCCACTCTGACCGGAGCCAATGTGGTGGCCTTGGGAGGAATTCGGAGCGGACTTTTGACCAATGATGAGCGGTTGGCCGACATCGTCAAGGAGGCAGCCGATCGGGCCTCGGAACCAACCTGGGAGTTGCCCCATGATGAGGACTACATCGATTTCATCAAGACCAGCGCCGGCGACATCAAAAACAGCGGCGGCCGGCCCGCCGGGACAATCACCGCGGGCCTGTTCATTCGGCACTTTGCAAGGTCGGTGCCGTGGGCACATCTCGATATTGCGGGGTTGTCCTTTGCTGGAGAAGGCGGCACCATCGGCGCGGGGGCAACCGGATATGGAGTGGCGACCTTGGTGGAGATTTGCCGCGAGTTTTCCGCGATTCATCAATAGCAGGAGCCACCCTGCATCGAAGGGGGCCATCCCAGCGCAATATCTGGGCGCGGCTCCCTTCTCTTTTTATGTGTTCCATGAAAAATTTTTTCCGCGATTCGACGGGATTTGCGACAGAAAGCGGAGCACGGGTGCGAACATTGTAGAAGAATGCCGCAATTTCAAAAAGCTAGCAGGGATCCCAGAAGAATAGACCTTGGCGCCCAGAACGCCTTCTTAGACAATAAGAGGAGAAAGCCCCGAACGTTTGGTAGCTCGCATGCGGCCAAAATGCCTGAAAGGGGGGCTGATTCCGGTGATGATGCTTGAAGAGGTATCCAAGTTTTATCGCGGCCGTCGTGAAACCCTCGCACTGTCGTCGGTGAACTTAACCGTCGAGGACGGACAGTTCGTGGCGGTGGTCGGTGCCTCTGGCTCTGGCAAGTCCACATTGATGAATATTCTCGGATTGTTGGATCGACCGTCGTCGGGCGGCTATTGGATTGATGGGCAAGATGTGGCGCGGTGGTCTGATGCGCGGTTGGCCAAGCTGCGAAACCGGACCATTGGCTTTGTGTTTCAGTCGTTCAACCTAGTGCCCACGCTTTCGGCGCGGGAAAACGTGGAACTGCCGCTGGTGTACCGCAACATGCCTCCGCGCGAGCGACGCGTGGCGGCCGAACACTGGCTGGTTCGCCTGGGGCTGGAGCACCGCATGGAATATCGGCCGTCGGAGTTGTCCGGCGGTCAGCAGCAGCGCGTTGCCTTGGCACGGGCTTTGGCATCGAACCCCAAAATTTTGTTGGCGGATGAGCCAACGGGCAATTTAGACGACACCAGCACTCGGGACATCATGCACATTTTTGAGCAATTGCACGGTCAAGGCCAGACCATCGTCCTCATTACTCATGACGCGCGATTTGCTGCGGTGGCAGATCGCATCGTGGCGTTGGAACGGGGGGTGCTAAGGCCGGAAGCGGAGGCGGCCTCCCATGCGAATTGATGATTTGGCTCGACAGGCATGGCGTCCCCTGTGGATGTACAAGATGCGCACGTCCTTGAGCCTTTTGGGCATTCTTATCGGTGTGGCGGCTGTCATCGCGCTCATTACCTTGATGCAATCGGCCTCAGCTAGTGTCGGCGGCCGCATTCAAAATCTCGGCAGCAACCTCATCGTCGTGACCATGAACCCATTGGTGCAAGCGAGCAACGCACGCCATGACCTTACCTATCGAGAGGCCAGCCAATTGGGACGGTTGCCGGGAATTGCCCTTGCGGCTCCTGTGGATTACGAAACCAGCGTCGTCAGCCATGGCCGTCGCCAGTCTCCAGCAACTGTCTACGCAACCACGCCCGCTCTGACAAGCGTATTGCAGTATCAGCTGGCCTATGGCCGCTTCCTGACCGCCCTGGATGTAGCCCAGCATCTCAACGTGGTGCTTTTGGGGGCTGACACCAGTCTTCAACTGTTTGGCCACACCGATCCGGTCGGCAAGACGGTCATGCTGGATGGCGAACCCGACACAGTAGTCGGCGTGCTGGCTGCCAAGGGCGCATTTTTCAGCGTCAACCAGGATGCCGTGGCCATCATGCCTATCAGCACTTTTCGCGATTGGCATCACGTACCGCAGGTGGACTCCGTGTACCTGCGAGCGCGCGATCCGGGATTGCTCCAGACCGCGCTTGGTGCGGTGAATCGGCATCTGAGCCGTCTTTTGACCGGATCCAACCGCTACACCATCCTGACCCAATCGCAAATCTTGACGTTGACGCAGGAAATCGCGGGTCTCCTAACCAAAGTCCTGGTGGGGGTTGCGGCCATCTCTATCGTCGTGGGAGGAATCGGCATGCTGAATGTCCTGTTGATTTCGGTATCTGAGCGAGTCCGTGAAATCGGGGTGCGGAAAAGTTTGGGAGCGCGCCGCCTGGATGTGCTGATGCAGTTTCTGTTGGAGGCGGTGCTGGTTTCCTTCACGGGGGGCTTGCTGGGAGTGGCGGTCGGCATTGGCATCAGCGTTGAGCTAACGCGCGCGTTGAATTTGGAGATGATGTTGCAGCCCGTGGTGCCCGTGGTTGCCTTGGCTGCGAGCGTGGTTCTGGGAATTGTCTTCGGTCTTTATCCGGCAGCCCGCGCGTCACGGTTGGCGCCGGCCGACGCATTGCGATTCGAATGACCAGGATGCGCGCGGTCATTGCTGCGGGAATCGTCATGGCATTGGTCAGTACAGGGTGCGGTGTCCATCGGCCGTCGGCCGCCGCGCGTTGGGGGCATGTGGCACAAGGTTCGCTGGTCGTAACACGAGCGGCGACCGGGAGGGTCGTGCCTGCACTCAGCGTACCCATTGCCTATCGGGGACCGATTTCTATGGTGACGCGGATCGCCGTGCACGCGGGAGAGTCTGTCACTCAGGGAGAGCCTTTGCTATGGCTGGCGACTGGTCAGCCGATTGCCGCAAGCACGTCCGGCGTGGTGGTCGAGGTTCTTCCCGCTGGGAGCTACATCGGTGTTGCGCCGATCGGCACGCCCTCGCTTGCGGCTCACGTGTCCTCAACAGCCGCCGTCATTCAGCGCGCCACTCCGCTGACCGTAGAAGCCGAAATTCCCGCAGCGATGCAGGCGGAATGGAAAATTGGCACGTCGCTGCGCATGACGCAGCAATGGGCGGGCCACATCGTCAAGCGTGTGGACCAAGCGAACGGCACATGGGTGGTGACGGGTGTATTCCCGTCCGCGCACACGCTTCCGATAGGCTCGCATGTTGTGCTTACAGCGAGGGTGAAAGTTCTCCATGACACGTTGGAAGTTCCTGCCGGGGCGATTATATCCCGGCGCGGCGGATATGCCGTGAGGGCCAAGACCGGCTTGATACCGGTGCGCGTTATCGACGCGACCGCGAATGCAGTGGCTGTGCGGGGCCGGTTGGCTCCCCGCCAAGCGGTGTGGGTTCCAGCTGCCTTGGGAGAGGCCGGGCTTCGCCCACGCCAGCCCTAAGCGCCGTTTTTACCCGGTGTACATTCGACGCGAGGCGGCAGCCATCGTGCCAGCCCATCGCGGGTCGAATGGGACTTGTCTCAGCCTGTCGAGTGAATCCCGTTGAAAAGCATGGACCTGTGGACTATTCTTCCAGTAAAGGCATCCGTTGCCGACCCCGACTTTCCGGGGGTCAACTCCGGGCGGATGCGGGGGAGCGGGCGATGCGTTCAACGCTTGTCCATACGCGATATGGTGCGGTTCAGGGCATCGAGGAAGGCCCAGTCTTGGTTTGGCGGGGCATCCCTTACGCCCGAGCCCCGATCGGTAAGCTCCGATTTTATCCGCCCGAATCGCCGGACCCTTGGGCGGGAGTGCGCAGTGCGGACAAGTTTGGCCCCATCGCTTGCCAAATCGACGCCCCCGGCATTCTTAGGGCAATGGCGCCCGCCCCCCAGAGTGAGGATTGCCTAACCCTCAATATCTGGTCTCCTGCCGCGGATGGGAAGCGAAGGCCGGTACTGGTGTGGATTCATGGCGGAGCCTTCGAGTTTGGGAGCGGCCAATCACCATGGTATGACGGGACCTCGTTTGCACGATTGGGCGATATTGTCGTCGTCACCATCAATTATCGATTGGGCCCCTTAGGCTTTCTCCATTGGGATGAGGGCCCGAGGTCGTCCGGCAATTGCGGACTCTTGGACCAGGTCCAGGCGTTGCAATGGATTCACGAGAACATCGCCGCTTTCGGCGGGGACCCGGATCGGGTGACCATTGCGGGAGAGTCCGCTGGGAGCATGAGCGTGGGGGCGCTCTTAACCACGCGGCAGGCGGCGGGGTTGTTCCAGCAAGCCATCATGGAGAGCGGTGTGCCATTTCTGAAGAGTCCGGAGGCGGCGCAAGACACGGCGCGGCATGTGCTGGACGCATTAGGCATAGCCCCTGGTGACATTGGCGCGCTTCAAAGCGTGCCGGCCGACCGGTTGCTCAGGGTTGCACAATCCGCGTTTACAGGGACAGGATTGGCTTGGGGACCGGTCGAAGATGGCACCACCTTCGAGCGGCCTTTTTGGCAGGCCATCGAATCAGGCGTTGCGGCGAGCATTCCTGTCTTGATTGGCACGAATCGAGACGAGTATAGGCTGTGGGGCGTTCTCAATTCGGGCTGGCGGACCATGGATGACCAGGCCATGGTCGCCCTGTACGAGTCTCTTCAGGGAACCCTAGACCCGCGCATCCGTGAACATTATCTGGCTGGGAAGCACGGACAGTCCCTGTTTGATGCCTTAATGCGAGTTGGAACGGCCAAGATTTTCTGGTATCCTACCCAGCGGTTTGCGTCCCGCCAAAGTTGCCATGCACCAGTCTGGCTCTACCGGTTTGACTGGCAAAGCCGGCTCTATGATGGTGTGTTGGGAGCTTGCCACGCGTTGGAAATCCCCTTCGTCTTCAACTCTCTAGGAAGTCCCGGGGGAGCAGCCCTCGCGGGCGAGTCGTCCGATGGGGATGCTGTAGCCCGTGCCGTCCATCACGCCTGGATTCAATTTGTTCGTGAGGGGAATCCCAATACCCCGGACCTTCCTGACTGGCCTCGCTATGATCAAGAACGGCGGGCAACGATGATTGTGGATACGGAAAGCCATGGGGAGTACGACCCACAAGGCGATGAGCGCCAGTTGTGGGAGGCTGTCTATGGTTGAGCGTTCTGCCGAGAGGTAGGCGCTCGATGGCTCTTAGATACCAAGGAGGAATGTAAATGGCTGAGCGTCCTTCCTATCGGCTGCCGCATACTGTGGAACCGAGACGCTATCGATTGGAAATTGCGCCCGACTTACCGGGCGGAGTCTTTCATGGCACCGCCGAAATTGAAGTGGACGTGCGAGAACCGGTGCAGGAGTTCATTCTTAATGCCGTTAACCTGACCATCAGTGACGTCACATTGCGGGGAGCGGGCGGCGAGATGTCTGGCACCGTCGCGTACCAGATCGCAGACGAGCAAGCCACGCTCTCTTGGCCCCAACAGGTCAGTCCGGGTTCTTGGACGCTTGTCATGACTTTCGACGGCGTGTTGAGTCTCGATTTGCGGGGATTTTACCGCACCACGGTCAACGATGCCGAGGGACAGCCCGTGGTCATAGCCTCTACGCATTGCGAAGCCACCGATGCGCGGCGCATCTTTCCTTGTTGGGATGAGCCCGAGTTCAAGGCCCGGTTTGCGATCGCTGTCGTCGCCGATCCGGATTTAACCGTGTTGTCCAACGGGCGTGAAGTATCCCAGGAGATCGAGGAGTCAGGCAAGCGGCGGGTGGTGTTTGCGGAAACGATGCCGATGTCGACCTATTTGGTCGCGTTGGTCGTGGGACCATTGGAATTAAGCCCGCCAGACACCGTGAATCAGGTGATGGTCCGGGTAGCGGCTCGCCGCGGGTACAGCCACCTGACCGATGTAGCTCAAACGGCCGCTGCCGGCACGCTGCGGTTTTTTGAGGAGTACTTTGGAATTCCTTACCCTGCAGACAAGATTGATCACGTGGCTGTGCCGGAGTTTTCTGCCGGCGCAATGGAAAATCTAGGATGCGTGATCTATCGCGAAGAGCTTCTCTTAATCGATTCGGACCGATCATCGCCCATGGAGCAGGAGAATGTGGTCAGCACCATCGCTCACGAAACAGCCCACATGTGGTTCGGCGACTTGGTCACGATGCGCTGGTGGAACGGGATCTGGCTAAATGAGGCCTTTGCCACCTTTATGCAGGTGTTGGCGACGGACGCGCTGCATCCGGAGTGGGATGTGTGGACTACCTTTGGGCAAGGCCGAGCCTATGCGCTGTCTGTGGATGCGCTTGCCTCCACTCGGCCGATTGAGTACCCGGTGGGTCCGCCCGTGGAGTCATGGGGCATGTTTGATGTGCTCACCTACCAGAAGGGCGGATCGGTGCTCCGCATGCTGGAACAATATCTAGGCCCGGACGTGTTTCGGAAGGGCATTCACCATTACTTGGTCGCCCACCGCTACGGCAACACGGAGACCAGCGATCTCTGGGACGCGTTGGAGGAGGCGTCGGGGGAACCGGTCCGCCAGGTGATGGATTCTTGGGTGTTTCAAGGCGGGTATCCATTAATCCGCGCCGAATGGCAGCGTGACGCCCATCAGTTGCGGCTCATGCAGCATCAATTTCGCTATCAAGGCGATGGCAACGGCATCTGGCAGGTGCCGATCGTATTGGGCATCAGTCGCCGGGATGGAACCCGGGAAACCGTGCAAGTGCTTCTGGGGGCGGAACCCGCGACCATTCCGCTGCCGGAGGATCTGGCTTGGGTGTTGATAAATCAAGGCGGGTGGGGCTTCTATCGCGTGGCCTATGACCAAGCGCTCTGGGATCGTTTGATGGGTGCGCTGGGGGAGATGACGGGGTCCGAACGTCTCCGTCTGGTGGACGATGTGTGGGCTTCCGTATTGGCTGGGGAGGCGCCGCTGACCCATGCCGTGCAGCTTTGGCGCACGCTCACCACGGAGCGCGATCCCGATGTGTGGAGCGCGGTGGCGCGCAATTGGCGGCTCATCAATGTCGTGGCGGATGACGCGGGCCGCGCGGCCCTTCAGCAGTTGGTGCAGGACATTGCACGGCCTGTGTTTGAGGAGCTCACCTGGGCCCCGGCGCCGGGCGAGAACGTCCGTCGCGGGCGATTGCGGGCCATTATGGTGGACTTGCTGGGGACTACGGGCGCCGATCCTAAGGTGCGTGCGGAAGCGCGCGAACGGTGGGTTGCGCATATTGAGGGATCAGCCACGGTGCCGCCTGAACTCCTCACGCCGCTCGCGGAAGTGGTGGCGGCAGCGGGTGGCGCAGGGGAATGGGATTTACTGTATCAGGCGTTCAAATCGGCGCGCACGCCGCAGGACGAAACACGGTATCTCTTTGCCCTCTCTCACTTCCAATCACCGGACGTAATTCGGCGGACACTGGACTTGTATCAGAGTTCTGAAGTGCGCCTGCAGGATGGGCTCATCGCGATAGCCTATTCGCTTGCCAATCGGCATGCCAGCGAAATTACCTGGAACCTGATCGAGGATCATTGGGACGAGATATTGGAGAAATATCCGAAATCGATGGTGCAGTACTTGGCTCAACCGGTGGCCTCAATCGTAGAGGACAGATTGGCCGAACGGACGGCATCTTGGCTCCGTGCGCATCCGGTCGAAGAGGTCGCCCGGTTTGTGGAGCAGACCCTCGAATTTCAGGCGATCAACCGCGGTCTGGTTCATCGCGTCAAAGGACAGTGGGCCTCCATGCTTCAAGCTGGTCGATGAGTCATGCGAAATGCTTTCGGCGGCGTCATCAAAGAGCGGGCGCCCATGAGCCTCAATTTTGCGCTCTGGGTGGCCCGCCAAGATTGGTTTCAGCGATCGTCCCGCTATGATGCCCTGCTTCAGCAATGGCTGGCGTGGTGGGAGGAGTTGCGGCTATTGCGGAAGATGGATCCGACCGAACGGCATGCTGGCGAGGCACGGTGGGTTGACCCCGCATTCGCTCTGGAACCGTTTCCTAGGTCAGACATGCCAGGCGCTTGGACGCAGCAATGGCGATCTTTTGTGGACCCGTTTCAGGAGGATGCTGCCTACCAGGAATCCCTGCGCCTGCCGGCACAGCTGCGCCAGGACATACGTCGGCATCGTTGGGAAGTTCCATCCGGCGAGTGGGTGGTAGATTTGGTCTGGGACCCCTTAGGTTTGGCCTCTGACTTTGGGTTTGAGAACTACGCGCTTCTGGCATTGCCGCGGAATGAAGCGTCCGACGTTTTTCGTCGCGCGCTGTTTGAGGCATGGCGGTGGCGCCTGGACGAGTTGCCGCCCGCCTAAGCGTGCCTATGGGGGCGAGCCTGGCGTCTGGCTGAAGGGCGGTGTCTGAATTGCCGGCTCACGATACCATAGGGTGGTTAAGATTCCGGCGTGGCCGCTGAAAATCATGACATATCCCGGGGCAAATCCCACCGAGATGCCGTTGGCTTCCGCAAAGCTCCAATAGGGTTTAAGGGTCAGAGTGCCGGATTGCATAAAATCGGCCAATGCCGATTTCACGGGACAAGACGGTCCGTAGGCAAACGTTTTAAGCTGGATGGGGCCGGCATACGTTTGGTAGCTTCGCGGGGCAGGAGCCGGAGTGGGAAAGAGATCTCCGATGGAATATGGCTTACCAGCCTCGACTTGTTGCACCAACGTCCTGAAAGCGCTTTCGGCAGTGGGCTCGGGAGACAGGACGGAGAATTGCCATTGAATAGGACTCGATGGAGGGGGAACGGGCCATCCGAGTTTTTTAATCTCTGCGCTCTGCCACGAAGTCGGCTGCGGCTCGGTGATGCGGAGCGTCGCCACCTTCCCGCCTGTGTACTCCGCAACCACATTGCCGCGAGTGGCCATGGCGCTTGACCAGGCCCAGCCATCGAGCGCGTCGCCGATGGGGGTTGCAGGACTCTCGCCAAGCCAATCCGGAAGCGTTTGGGGGGTAGCCATGGCGACACCGATGAACCCTTCCAGTTCGGTGGTGGGTACCGGGAGTTTGGCGTGATCCGCGATGGTGATGTCCTGCAGAATCCACGGCGGGCACGCCGATTGCGCGGACGGAGAAGCGCCCGATATAGGGGGCTGACTGGCGGCTGATGCAGGCGAAGAAGGTTGCGCTTGGGTCGTTGGTCTGGAAGATGTGGGTGTGGACTGGTGGCCGAGTACTCTTGTTCCACAGCCGGTGGCCGCTATGGCAATTATCGCGAGAGCCCCAAGACGACTCCATGCATTGACCATCCGCCATTCCTCCTTGCTTGGAGAACGCCTTGAGCCCCCGCCAGGTTACCGTGTGTCACCTCTTGATGAGGCTCGCATATCGTGCTAACGCACAAATCGTCAAGAAGGTGGTGAAGGCAATGGCTGCGCCTAATGAGCCCAGCAGTTCGCCGGTGCTCTGCACGGCCCTGGTGTTGGGAACCTCATCCGTTGGCACGGTGGGACCGGCGACTCTGGTGACCGTATCAAAATTTGACGAGCAGTTCTTGAATGTCATGGTAAACGGTTTGCCAAGTCCATCGTCCTTAAGCCCCCGCTTAACCGGATACACGCTGTTGCTCTTAAGTCCCGAAAACGGCGTCATTATTCTGCGGCAAGAGCTGGTGCCAGTCCCCACAAACGCGGGGACGTGGGGAGGCTCGGCTCAGATGTCCGGTGGCGACACATTTCCCAAGGGATTGGTGCTGATTTTTGCCAGCACCGTCGATGGACTGCTCGGCCCTCAGATTGCGACCGGCAATCTGGCGGAATGCCAGTAGCATTCCCCAGTACGTCCATAGGAGTTGCTTCGAAAAAAGACAATGCCGCTCTGTCCATCGTGACTCGGCGGCTTGTTTTGCCTTGGAGTGCCGTTCCCGCCCAAGACCTGCGGCATTCGACGGTTGAGCCTTCTCCAACCTCCGCTCAAGGTCACGAAAATTTGCGGTGAGCATTATTGGGACAGGGGTGGTGTGAAGGCATGACCGGCCCTCGGCTGGAGTTGACGCGCGGCCAGATCCTGGCATTTCGGCGGCGCGTCGGTGCCCGTGACGCACGGTTGCCCTCGGGGCACCCTCTCGTCGGCGTGCTATGTGGGCGGGGCTGCAGGACAGCCTGCCGCGCTCTGCCCTGTTGTCGATTTATGCACATGTTGAAGAGACCACGCCATCCGCGTGGGAAGACACGTCGCTGGTGCAAATATGGGGACTGCGGTTCAAGGTCCTGGTTGTCGCCGTGTGATCGGGGGATTTTTTCGTTGGGCGTGCTGTCGGATGAAGCCAGAGGCCGGCACCGGGCGGAGGATTTGGCCCGCCGTTCTTACACGGGGTTGCCTCGGTCGTTGGCCAATGAAAAACTCTGTTAAGTTAAAAGAGGAATTCCAGCGATGTGGCGACCGGATGGGAATAACATGGCGGGAAGTAATTCAAACCCGTATTCAGGACGGATTATGCCGCCTATAAGGTGGGGAAATATCGAGGGGGTCATGGCATGGATCGGAATACCGAAGTGCAATGGTCAATGGGATCGACAACTGTTTACGGCACAATGGTGAAGCCCGCGGGTTCAGGGCCTTTCCCGGCGGTGGTAATGGCTGCTGGCAGCGGTCCAACAGACCGCGATTGGAATTCGCCGCTCCTCCCGGGACACAACGGCAGTGCACGCCTTTTGGCGGAGGCGCTCGCAGATGCCGGGATCGCCTCACTGCGCTATGACAAACGGGCCAGCGGGCCGCACGCGATGGACAATATGCGGGTGCTGGCAGGTTCCCTAAGCATGCAGTCACACCGAGAAGAGTTCACTGGCGCAGTGCACCTTTTGGCTTCGATGCCGGACATTCGCGTTGGCGAGATCTTTGGTCTAGGCAACAGCGAAGGGACGCTTCACGTTCTCAACTACCAGTTGGAGAATCCAACCGTCCCGCTGGCGGGCATCATTTTGGCGGCGCCTCCTGGACGTTCTGTTGGTGCGGTGGCGCGATCGCAATTAGCCGCGGAAGCGGCGGCGTTGCCCAACGGCGATGCGTTGCTGACCTTGTATGATGAAGCGATCAAGCGTTTCGAAGTAGGTCAGGCGGCAGAACCGGATCCAGCTCTGCCTGACGGGGTCAAAAACTTGATTGCCGCGCTCGAATCCCCTGCAAACCTGCCGTTTGCTCGTGAACTATGGGCCGCTGACGCTGCCCACCTGATCGCGGATGTGGCAGTACCCGTATTGATTATTATCGGCAAGAAGGACATTCAGGTGGACTGGCAGGCTGATGGTGAGCGGCTCGAGGCGGCATCGCGCGGAAAGTCGAATGTCACCCTAACATACCCGATGAACGCCAATCATGTCCTCAAGCATGAGCCAAGGGGTCGGTCCACCTTAAATGCAGTCTCTGTGGCCTCCGGCTACAATGCAGAAGACGCGGCACTCGACTCGGAAACGCTTGAGATTGTTTTAAAATGGCTTGGAATGTGGACCTCCACGGGGCATCGGTAGGTTGCCGCGCGCCGATGGGGCTCAAGCGGACCGGTCCGACATGGAAGGGGTGAAACAGAGGTCTTGCATTTGGTTGTCCGACGACCAATGTTGATGAGCCGTTGGCGATACGGTAGGGTTGATCGACGACAGGATTGAGCCTGCCTAATCGGTTTTCGGCGGCGCCTTTAATGCTCGGTTGATGGCCGCCGTCAGTTCCGTGCTGGGAACCATTGATTGGTGAAGATGATGAGCCCGTGGGCGCGGAAGAGCTAGCCGAGTACCGGCGGATTCGCGATAAGATGCGGCGCGGCAAGACCCTCTCCTTCGACGACGTGTTCTCCGAGCGGTGATGTTTTCGCTGCGGTTCAGTCGCCAGGCTCACGAGTTTCTTGGAAAGCAATCCAGTTCATCTACGGTGAGTTCCTTTGTACGAGACGCCGGATTCAGGATAGACATTAGAGGAGCTCATTCCTTTTGGTGATGGCACACGCGAGACGATTGCCGTCGCCAATTTATTGTTACTCTACTTGACCAACACCAAACTCGCGGCAGCGATGGCCCCCAGCAGTCCCGCGGCCACCCCACCATATAACCACCAAGAAGCGGAAACGCCCTCGGTGTCCTGTCGTTGACCCCATATTAACCCGCCGATGCCTACAACGAATAGGATGGTTTCTGTGACGAGAACCACAAGGAGGAAGCGAGTGTGCGTGAGATGCTCAATGATGCGCACCGTCCATAAGGCCCCGAGCGCTACCCACCCTACAAACGAGGGCTTACTTAACACTTTCCCGCGAAAAAGAATAGCCGCAACGCAGATACCCAATAAGACAAAATCGATAATCATCATAGCCTCCCATGTGAAAAGAGGGCGAAGACCAGCGGTTATATAGGCTATCTTACCAAAGATCGATTTTGACTCCACCTTCGTATACTACGCCGACAGTGTGCCCTTGGAGTGGGACAAGGATCCTCTCGGGGGTACCGACGCGCTCCTGCGATTGCGTGTCGGTGATTCCCGCGCAGTGTGCGGGAGGAGTTGCTAATGAGGATTGCAAGGTATATTACGCCTTGCCTGGTGGCGGTCAAAATCCTGCCGAGCCCCTTCACAGGGCCCTCCAACGCGAATGGCGCGAGGAGCTCGGAGGTTCACGTTGGTGCATTGGGATTTGTACGGGAATGGATCGATCCCGAACCGAGCCATTCACCAAATCGAATTTATCTTTCAGTGCTCAACGGACGAGAAAATCGGTGCTGTTCAGAGCGACGTACCGGATGGCGACCAAATCGATATCGAATGGTCGCCCAAAGCGGATTTGATGCGTTTGAGACAACACTTACCCAAGCTGGCGGATGGCGAAGCGAAAGTTCCCGTGTATCTTAGTCACGGCCGATGACGGCAGGCAGAAGTGCTGCGTGAGAGCCGGAGCCCGAAGCTTTGGCGAGTTAATTATCGGCTTTCAGGCAATTCGGCGGAACCGAAATTGGAATAACTATCGGACACGGTTGGTCTCGGTTCGATTGCATTTTCAAGGTCTTGCGGAATCCCGAAGTGGGCCATCCGAGACTCCAATCAGCAGCGCCTTCAATTGTTTATCGAACGGGCATGAGATTGAAGCCAATCCACGATCGTCTCCACGTCCACATGCGTGTCCGCTACGTTTACGACGAAGTTCTCTGCATCTGTTCGTGAGCCCTCAAGCGCCATGCCGTTGTAATGCAGGAATAAACCCAACGCGGTAAAGGCGGTCCGCTTATTACCGTCTTGAAACGGGTGGTTCAGAACTAACGAGTGTAGGAGTACGGCGGCTTTTTCGAGTACGGCGGCATAGAGGTCGTCCCCCTCCATCGTCGCCTGTGGTCGGGCGACCTCTGATTCGAGTTCCGCCAGATTCAAGACACCATGCATGCCCCCGAATCGTTCAATCACTTGGAAGTGAATGAAGAGGACTTCTTGGATGGTCAGGTACCTCATCGTTCAGCCAATCGCCGTAAAACATCGGCATATTCGGCCATAAAGCTATCGACGGCCTGCACGAAGTCCGGCGTAATATCTGGCGACACCTCCCGCAAGGGTTTCACAATAATTTCTCCCCGGTCGTTTCGCAACAGCTCCACGGGTTGATCTTCGAGGTTCATCTGGCGTACCCATTCAGAAGGAATAGACACGGCAAAACTATTGCCGGCCTTAAACACTTTGCGGACTTGCATGCCCGTCACTTCCTTTGACCTTGTTATAACAATTACAACGACAGAAATTGTACATGGCAACGTGACCGGGTTGGTGGGCACGAAAGTCAAGACTTTGACTGATAGAGGCACATCGGTCTTAGCCGAACATTCGGGCATAGCGGTGGGCTATGTGCGACGCCACAGTGTAGTTCGT
>JAKADO010000081.1 GCA_021820485.1 Bacillota bacterium | reverse complement strand
ATGGTAGCCCCAAGCGGATTCGAACCGCTGTTTCCGGAATGAGGGTCCGGCGTCCTAGGCCTCTAGACTATGGGGCCGTGGCTGGGGGACCAGGATTCGAACCTGGGCGAGATGATCCAGAGTCACCTATGCTACCGCTACATCATCCCCCAACAAGCAGAACTTATTATATCGGCTTCGTCCCGTCGAATCAAGAGTTGAGCACTAACAAATTCAGGATGGGCAGGCTGCCATTCTCGCAAGCTTCGGCGCCAAGTCGGGTATCTTAAGAAGACTTGAGGGATTTGGACCGACAACGTAGACTATACATAAGAAGGGAGATTGACGGCAATGGCAAGATCATCCCGACCGTGGTACGGTCGCGACTTCGGTTTGTCGTTTCGCATGGGATTGACCATGTTCTTCTTGTTTGCCCTTTATGCGCTGTTTGTGCTCGTGCTGTTGTACAGTGGTGTTCCGTTGCCCACGCTTATCGTAATTTTGGCGTTGGTGGCCCTGTCGCAAGTCTTTCTATCGGATCAGATCGTCCTTTGGGCCAGCGGAGCGCGCGTCATCAAACCGCAGGAAGCGCCGGAACTGCACAAGATTATCGCACGACTGGCGCAATTGGCGGATATGCCAACCCCGAAGCTGGCATGGATCAACACTCGGATGCCCAATGCCTTTGCCATCGGTAAAAATCCCAAAACGGCCGTCATCGCCGTGACTCGCGGACTGGTCGAACGGCTCGACGGCACGGAAATCGAAGCTGTACTGGCCCATGAGCTTACCCACATCAAGAATCGCGACGTCACGGTGATTGGACTGGCCAGCTTTTTTGCCATGGTCGCCTCGTTCATCGTACAACAGTTTTTCTTCATCGGTTTTAGCATGGAAGGCGACCGCCGCGACCGCAACGGCGGTGGGCAGGCCATCATCATTGTGTGGCTGGTCTCCGCCCTGGTATGGGCGATCAGCTACGTGTTGATTCGCACGCTCTCACGATACCGGGAATACGCAGCCGACCGCGGTGCGGCCATTCTCACGGGCCACCCCGGTTATCTGGCCAGTGCGCTTCAAAAAATACAATCGGGAATGCGCAGCACGCCCACTCGCGATATGCGCCAAGCGGAAGCCATGAACGCCTTTTTCATCTTCCCAGCCGTCCGCAAGGACAGCTTGATGGAAATCTTCTCGACTCACCCGTCATTGGAGCATCGGCTTAGCCAATTGGAGCGTTTGCAGCAACAAATGGAAAAGAAATAGCAGGGAGGCGCTTATGGGCTTATTTGACGCGCTGTTTGGCCGTACCAAGCTTCCGCCGGGCAAGACCGATCAACTGTTCGCTCTGTCCACAGCCGCGCTGGATATTGAGGTCAAGCTGGACAGCGGTTTCGGCGAGCGCGCCGCCATTGTGCTGAGAGCGGTGGATAATTCGGCCTATGACGCCATTACAAAGGACATTAAGGATTTGCTCAACATTGGCGGGCGCGACTTTACCGCCAAAGTCCGGACGTCCACCGACAATATGGGGTTTTATTGGGTGATATTTGAGGGCCCCGATTTGGAGGATGCCATCAATGGGTTGCACATGACCGCGGATTTGCTGAAGCAAGGCGGCTATGCCGACAGCCTGTTGGCCGCCATGTTTCGCTTTGCGGACTGGTACCTCATCTATAGTTACCGCCGGGCGGCCTTTTATCCTTTTGTCCCTCAGGGCTCCCAGAAACGCAACGAAAGCCGCGAGTTTCGCATTCGCCAAACCCTAGCCAATGCCCTGCCCATGGAAAAGGATCCCGAACGGTGGTATCCGCTCTGGGATCCTCCCATTTAGCCGGAACTTACGCGGGATCCGCGAAGAGCCTCTTGGCTTCATCCAACGTTGTGTCATCCGCAGGCAGTATGAGGTCCGACTCCACCAAGTGAGTCGGATCCAATGCCTGGCCGCTGCGTACCAGTCCAGCCACTTCACGCAGCAATTGATGGAAGCGGTCCGCCTCGTCGGCGGTCAGCGCCACCATCAATTCGTCGTCCAATCGCTTGATTTGCTCAAGCGTCTCGCCGTCCACGCGATATTGTCCTTCGGACAAGATACGCACTATCATGAGTTTTCTCCTTGGCCCATCTCAGCCTTGAGCTTGGCCAACTCATCCGACACGTTCCCCGACGCCTTCAATTTGTTCAACTCATCGCGAATCGAATCCCCGGAACTCGGCAAGGCGTCGGTCTGAAATGCAGGGTTCTCCGCCAATGAATCAATGGCCGCCGCCCGGGCCTTCATGTTTTCCGTTTTATCCTGCGCCCGCTGCAACGCCATGTTCACGTCAGCCATGTCCTCTCCGAGGCCGGTAAACGCTTCCCCAATCTTGACCTGAGCCTGGGCAGCCGAGTATTGCGCCTTAATGACTTCCTTTTGGGTCCGGAACGACTCTACCTTCGCCTGCAGCTTTTGCTGCAAGTCGGTCAATCGAGCTTCTTCACGGGCTAGATCATCAATTTGGGTCTGCAAAGCCGCAATTTGGCTGGCCATACCCTGTTTGCGCGTCAGTGCTTCCTGAGCCAGGTCATCCCGATTTGCCCGCACGGCATCCCGGGCATCCTCATCGTATTGATTCGCCGATTGCTGCAGCCGCGAAGCCTGCAATTCCAGCCGCTTTTTGGACGTGACTACTTCCGCAATTCCACGCCGGATATTCTGAAGTTGCTCCACCTGCTTTTGATAGGAATACTCTAAGGTCTCTCGGGGATCTTCCGCTTTGTCCAACACTGTGTTGACCTTCGATTTAAAAATGGTGGAAACGCGCGCCATCAGTCCCATGAAAAGCCTCCTCTCTCTGTGATATTCAGTATATTCCGTTCTGATAGACTTACTCAAGTCTGGCCATCACTGACGAACTCTCGCCATCTTCTTGCGTCATCATGCCACGGCGTCTTAGGGCTTCCGCCGGTCGTCCACGGAGGGCACTCCACAAGCTGTCACCGAGCAGTGCTGCCGTTTAGGCAGAAACGGGTTGGAGCTCCCAACCGAACTCTCGGCCACATGCCGCAAATTGTTCGCGGCGTTGACGTCCCGATCGAGGCGTGTACGGCAGGCGGAACACGTTTTACTGCTGGGATACCAGCGGCTCACGACGACCACCGTCTCGCCCCGTTGGGCCGCTTTGTATTCGAGTTGACGGCGGAATTCGCGAAGCCCATATCTGCGATAGCCCGAGCCAGTGGGTGATTTTTGAGCAGAGTAGAAATGAGCAAAGTTTGAGCCAACTGTTAAAAGCCCCACAAAAATCCTTGTCAAAAATGATTCTTCCTCGGAAACACTAGGCATCGGGAGGTGTCTCGATATGGCTTTGATTCACTGCGATGTCACGGGGTGCTGGCATAATGGCCAAAGCCGCTGCACCTTAGCCGAGATTACGGTTGCGCCCGGTTCTGTGGCAGTCATGCCGGAAGTGTTGGGACACAACTCCTCATATTATGATGGTCAACTGCGCGCGGGCTACGCCAGCGAGTTTGATGCCTATGTTGCCTATGCAGAATCGCACCCGGAGACCACGTCTCCCGGTGCGATCTGCGGAAGCTACTCGCCGCGATAGGGGTGCGGAAGGATTTCCTTCCGCACCATCCGGCTACTGTCGATCGGAATAGAGGATGGACCCCTCCACCCCCGCCTTGGTGTCCAAACTGGCGCGTATGAAGCTCCGGAAGAGCGGATGGGGGCGATTGGGACGCGACTGAAACTCCGGATGAAATTGCGTGCCCACGAACCACGGATGGTCAATCAATTCGACAATTTCCACCAAGCGGTGGTCCGGTGAAAGCCCCGACAGCACCAATCCCGCATTCTGCAAGGCGTCTCGATAGGCATTGTTGAACTCAAAGCGGTGCCGATGCCGCTCGAAAATCAAGGTCTCCTCATAGATGCCCTGAACCTTGGTGCCCATGGTCAGTGAGCAGGGGTAGCTCCCAAGCCGCATCGTGCCGCCCAAATCCTCAACCGTTTGCTGCTCAGGCATCAGGTCGATCACCGGGTGCGGTGTGTCAGCAATGAACTCCGTGGAATTGGCATTCGCCAGGCCCGCGCGATGGCGGGCAATCTCGATCACCGCTGCCTGCATACCCATGCAAATGCCAAAGAACGGGATGTTGTGGGTACGCGCATACTCAATGGCGAGAATCTTCCCTTCCACCCCACGGTACCCGAATCCGCCGGGAACCAAGATGCCGTCCACGCCAGCCAAATGGGCTGCGGCGCCATCCTGTTCCAACAGTTCCGAATCCACCCAGCGCAACGAAACATGGACCCGGTTGGCAATGCCGCCGTGGGTCAGAGCCTCCGCTACACTAAGATACGCATCGTGAAGGTTCACATACTTGCCGACAATGGCAATTTCCACATCACCTTCAGCATGCGTGGCATTGTCCACCAATCCGCGCCAATCCTCGAGCTTCTTCGGGCCAGCCGCCAGGCCCAACCGACTGACGACAATGTCGTCCAACCCCTCATCCGCCAACATCAAGGGCAAGCGGTAGATGGAATCGGCATCCACGTTCTGCACCACGGCACGGCGGTCCACGTCACACATGAGCGCAATCTTGTCCCGCATTTCCCGCGACAGCGGCCTCTGCGTCCGACAGACAATCACATCGGGCTGAATGCCAATGGAGCGCAACTCTTTGACGGAGTGTTGCGTCGGCTTGGTTTTGGCCTCGCCGGCGGCGCTCAGGAAAGGCACCAGCGTCACATGAATGTACATGACAGATTCCCGGCCAATGTCAGACCGCATCTGGCGAATCGCTTCTAAAAAGGGCAAACTTTCGATGTCTCCCACGGTGCCGCCAATCTCCACAATGACGACATCGGCGCCGCTCGCTTCGGACACACGATGAATCCTCTCTTTAATGGCATTGGTGATGTGTGGGATCACCTGCACCGTCCCGCCGAGGAAGTCTCCGCGGCGTTCCTTGGTGATGGTGGACCAATAGATGCGCCCCGTCGTGACGTTGTTGGCTTGGGAGAGATTAATATCCATGAATCGTTCATAATGGCCCAAATCGAGATCGGTCTCCGCGCCATCCTGCGTCACGAACACTTCGCCATGCTGCAATGGCGACATAGTTCCTGGATCCACGTTAATGTACGGGTCCAGTTTCAGGGCTGTCACCCGGATTCCCCGCGTCTTGAGGATCCGTCCTAAGGAAGCTGCCGTAATGCCCTTGCCCAGCGAGGACACTACGCCTCCCGTAACGAATACGTATTTTGCCATCATCGGTCCTCCCATAACAGTATGTACAATTGCAACGCGTCCCTCTCAACGGTAAAAAAGGAGAAGGAGTCCGAGCGGTGGTTAACCGTCGTCCTCCTCAAGGTCCTCTGTGTCGTCGTCCTCGTAGCCACCGCGGTCACGTCCCGCCGTGCCAACTCTTCCGGGCGATCTAGGCTGCCATTCCTTTAAGCCCCATGATGACCCGCCGCGATACTGAAAGCGAGAATCCAAGTTGATGTCGGTGTAGATTCTCGCGGCAACTTTGGGTTCCCGATCTACTCCTAGACGGAGCAGCGTCTCGTCCAGCAGGTCCTGTACATCCATCGGCTCGCCTTGTGCCTTCAGCACCGCATACGCCGCATCCGTTGCCCTCATCGGTTATCCCATCCTCAAAAAGTTTCCCGTGTATTATACCACTTTCGGGGCAAAATCCTCCCGCGATTTGGTCTCAATTTCCAACTTCCTAATTTTTACAGATGTCGACCTTAACCGTGCGGATTCTCCAAAATTCCCCTCTATTTCCTTGACCGTCTATAGTCTTCCCACTTACACTCTAACATATATTAATGTGCCGAATCCTTGATGCGATCAAGGTACGGGGGAATCCTAAAGCGTTCGCTTTAGGTGGTGAATCCGTCTCGATTTTGGAGACGGTAGGGGGCTCCTTCTCCCCCGAACCACGGTGATCCCGCTACTAACCTCGGAGGCAGTTTAAAGAAGGAAGGACGTATTTTTTTGTCAAAGACAAACCGTAAAGCAGCCTCGGTTTTGGCAGGTTTGGGTGTACTTGCGGTTCCAGTCCTGTCCCAAGCGGCAGCGCAGGCCGCCCAGTTCCCGGTCATTCACTACGGCGACCAAGGCCCGGCTGTCAAAACGGCCGAGCAATCCCTGCAAAAACTTGGGTACTATCATGGCGCCATTGACGGCATATTTGGCCCCGAGATGCTCTATGCTGTGAAATCGTTCCAGGGTCATTACGGACTCGCCCAAGACGGGATTATCGGTACCCTAACCTGGGCAAAATTGAGCGCGGCCGTGGGTACCCCGGGTACAACCGCCAATGAAGCCTCTCCGAATTTCATGGCGGGCTCGCCGATGCTGCGGTTGGGCAGCACGGGTCCAGCGGTAGTGCAGTTGCAGCAATTGCTGGACGCCCATGGCTACCACCTCGCCACCGATGGGGATTTTGGCCCGCTCACCTATGCCGCTGTCACAAACTTTCAAGCGACTCACGGACTCGCCGTAGACGGCATTGTGGGCCCTCAGACCATGGGCGCCTTGGATGGCACCGGCAGCAACACGTCCTCAACCCCCTTGGAAGCGGCTCCGCCCGCATATCCTCCCGGTTATCTGCACGAAGGCGATACGGGTTCCTCGGTAGTTCAACTGCAGCAAGATCTCACACAAGCTGGCTACTCGACCCACGGCATTGATGGGATTTTCGGTCCTGAGACGCTGGCCGCGGTGCAAGCTTTTCAGCGAGCGCATGGACTGCCAGACTATGGCCTCGTCGGCCAACTGACATGGAATGCCTTGCACCAAGCGCTGGCCAGCACACCCCCGGCGGCGCCCACCAATACCTCGGTCAATCGGGGCAGCGAGTCACCGACGGCAGCGGCTGTGGTCGGGTTAGCCTTGAAGTATCAGGGAGCACGGTATGTGTACGGGGGCAACAGCCCGGCCACCGGATTCGACTGCTCGGGCTTTGTGCAATGGGTGTACGGGCAATACGGGATTAGCCTCCCGCGCACATCCTATGCACAATGGAACGTCGGTACGCATGTTGCCTATGATGCGCTGCAGCCGGGCGACCTGGTCTTTTTCACGACGGATGGCGTATTCGCTAACCATGTGGGTATTTACTTGGGCAACGGCCAATTCATTTCTGCCGCATCGCCCGGTCAGGGCGTAATTGTACAAAGCTTGTCGGAGCCGTATTTCGCCCAGTCCTATGACGGGGCAACCCAGATTATTCCGTAGAGTTTCGAGTTTGGAGGGATCGTCGATGACGCACCAGCGGCGCAGTCACCGAAGGGGGGCTCAAGGGTCTCTCCCTCACCCTCTCTCCGACTCACCAAGACACCCGGACAATAGTCCGGGTGTCTTCTTTTGATCCCATAACAACCACTATGTTGGCCACAATGATAATGCCGGAGGTTATATAGATGGTATCCGCCCGCTCCGAGACCAAAACCAGCAACCCCTCCCGTTCCCGCCCCACGCCTCGCCACCGAGCCAACCCGTTAGGACTGGGCCGCCTATTGGTAATGGTGCTGACCGTTGGACTTCTGTCATTCGCTCACGGACTGTTTTGGTGGATGGGTCTATTGCTCTTGGGCATGATTTTACTGGCTGTCGGCCGACAAGGCGCCTGGTGGGGAGCATGGGCCGCCTCAGCGGGTGTCTTGTCTCTGGTGTTCCTCCATCGACAGATCATTCCCGTCTGGGCGGCTCTCCTCATTCTCGGTGTCGCAAGCATTCAGTTTGGACTGAGCCTTCTTCAGCGGCGGCCGTCCGTTTAGCGCCCTTGAAACTGAGGCCGCCGTTTCTGCATGAAGGCTTGCACACCTTCCATGGCGTCCTGCGTCATCATCAAGCGCTGAATCGCCACTGTTTCCCGCTCTTGGCCGCCGGCGCTCCCGTCCGCCAAGAGCGCTTTGATTTCCTGGAGGGCCAAGGGAGGCAGGCTGGCCAAACGATCGGCCACATTGAGCGCCGCATCCACCAGCAAGCGGGCATCCACCACTTGATCCACCAGGCCGATGCGATAGGCTTCCTTAGCGTCAATCGGATCTCCCGTCAGAATCAAGCGCCGAGCGTGCGACCAGCCCACCAGTTTCGGCAAACGCACCGTGCCGCCCCATCCCGGAATGATGCCGAGATTGACTTCCGGCTGGCCGAATCGCGCGTTCACTGAGGCCAGTCGAATGTCGGCAGCCATGGCCAGCTCATTTCCGCCACCGTAAGCTACGCCATTCACCGCCGCGATGACGGGCAACGAACTTGTCTCAATGCGCTGGTACAACTGGGCGCCTTTTTTCATAAAGTCAGGCAAGCTGCCGCCTAATTTCATAAATCCCTGGATGTCGGCTCCAGCGGCAAAGGTAGGCCCCTTGCCGGTAATCACCACTGCCCGCACCGACTTGCTGGCCTCCGCCGCATCCAACAAATGCTCCAACGTCTCGAGCACCTCGAAGCTAATCGCGTTGACGGGCGGGTGCTGGATGGTCCACAGCGCCACCCCGTCCCGTTCAGAACTCGTTACCACACTCACTCGGGAACCTCCTCCGGCTTCGTTCTTAATGGACCAAATATCCTTGGCCGCTCTTGACGCCCAATTGGCCACGCTCAACCCGTTCGCGGAGCGAATGCGGCGGCGTGAAGCGCGGCCCAACCGACGCTGCGAGGCTCTCCAAGTCCGCCAGTATGCGATCGAGCCCCTGGGTATCGGCCCACTGGAAAGGTCCCACGGGGAGTCCTGCACCTGCCCGCATGGCGATGTCAATCTCCTCGGCACTGGCGATGCCTTCTTCGTAAAGCCGCACGCTTTCAAGAAATGTCGCTAAGGAAAAGCGGAGAATCAATTGCTGTTCGACTGCTTCTTCCATCGTCCTCTCCCTCTGTCCACAGACTTGCCCCCAGCCAGTCCTGCCTATCGATAGGAATAAAACCCTTGACCGCTCTTCAGTCCTAGGTGTCCATCCTTCACCAGCGCCTCAAGCTGGGGCCCCGGTTGAAAACGCTCCCCATAAGCAGCCGTGAGCGTATGGGCAACCTCAAGCGCTACATCAAGCCCTAGGGCATCACCTAGCACAAATGGCCCCATAGGAGCCAATCCCGCCTTGGTGATAGCCTGATCAATCTCCTGGTAGGGCACGCCGCTCTCATCCTGGAACCGCAGTACCTCGGCCATCGACGCCATCAGCACACGGTTGACCACAAACCCCGGACACTCTTTGACCGAGACCGGGATCTTCCGAATTTCTTCGGCAAACCGCCGGAGCGTTTCCAAAGTTTCCTGACTGGTCTTTTCACCGGAAATCACTTCAATGAGCTTCATCATGTGCGCCGGGAAGAAAAAGTGGAATCCTGCCACCCGTTCCGGACGCCCTGTCACCTCCGCGAGTTCCGTCACGCTGAGTGCCGACGTGTTGGAAGCAATAATGGCGAGTGGCGGCAACACGTGATCCAATTCCTGAAAAACCCGCTTTTTGAGTGCCATGTTCTCGGAAACCGCTTCAATAACCAGCGAGACATCCTTCAGATCCTCATTAGAGGTGGTGAATGTCATGAACGCTTGGCGCTTTTGCGCGTCTTCGGGGGTCATGCGGCCGCGGTTGATGCGTGTTTGGAACAAATCTGCCACGTGAGCCTTGGCCTTTTCCAGCGCCTCATCCGCCACATCCTTGATGACGACGGGAATGCCGGCATTGGCGATGACATAGGCGATGTCCGCGCCCATCGTACCCGAACCGATGACCGCTGCCCGTTTTATGTACATGAAACACACTCCCCCTTGTGGGTGACTTGTTGCCGCCAGTATATCGACGAAAAGCAATATTTGTCAATGGCAAGTTTTTTCCCCGCGAGACGCATGATATGATGACAAATAAATGGGAGAGGGGAATGAAATGGAAGGGAACGACATTCCCGCCTTCGTTGAACAAATTCAGCACCTATTCCCGCGGATTATGCGGTATCTCGAGGCAGAAGCTACACGCGAACTGATTGGGTTGGAGGTTACACCCGCGCAGATGAACGCGTTGGTAGTGCTCTACGAGCCGCAGAATCTGCCCATGGGCGAGTTGGCGGATCAGTTGGGCCTGACCGAAAGTGCAGCGACCCGACTCGTCGATCGGCTGTTGCGCATGAACCTGGTGCGGCGGGACCGCGACGAGGTGGATCGTCGCGTGGTGCGGGTGCGCTTGTCATCGTATGGCCGCCAACTGGCCGATTTGGTCTTCAAGCGGCGCGAGGAGCAATTCACACGATTTGCGGTACGGCTTCAAAATCAGGATCGCATGAACCTGATTCAGGGATTGTCCGCGTTGCTGAAGGTATTTCAGGACTTGGAGCACGAGTCGCGTGGCACGGCTATCCCCTTCCAGGACTCCTAACTTTTTGTTATAATAGTCGCCATTAGAGGAGGGATCCTACATGATCACGCTCACTGAAGATGCCGTGCAAAAAGTCCAAGAGTTCATGACCTCGAAGGACCGTGAGGATTTGGCCCTTAGAATCTATATTTCCAAGGGCGGTTGCAGCGGGTTCAGCTATGGCATGGCGTTGGACGAACCGCATGCGGATGACAACCAATACGAGTTTGGTCCGGTCAGAGTTATTATTGACCCGGGCAGCGCACCATTGCTCGAGGGGATTGAAGTGGACTACGTCAACTCCCTGATGGGCGGCGGATTTTCCATTAATAACCCCAACGCGGTGGCGTCTTGTGGATGCGGCCATTCATTCCGGACCAAGGACCAAGCAGGATCCCCAAATTCCTGCAGTCACTAAGCCCTTTATAAAAAGACCCCCCCGGCCCCGGCGGGGTCTTTTTATGACCCCACCGCAAGGATAAGGCACTTCAAATACCGCGATTCGGGCAGCGCCGGCAAGATCGGATGGTCTGGACCTTGCCCGCGAATTTCCACAATGCGCACGGCCCGACGGGCGTCGTGCGCGGCCGCTTGAACCACGCCGATGAAATCGGACTCGGACAGATGGTAGGAACAGCTGGAGGTCACCAAGAAGCCTCCGGGACGCACCAGCTTGATGCCTCTTAGGTTAATCTCCTTGTATCCCTTGATCGCTTGGGGCACGCTTTCTTTGGATTTGGTGAAGGCCGGCGGGTCAAGAATCCCTAAATCGTATTGCGGTCCCCGATCGCTTTCTCGACGAAGCCAGTCGAAGGCATTTTCGGCCACAAATTGCACCCGCTCGTCGACCTGGTTTATCCGCGCATTCTCTTGCGCGCGTCGCACCGCCGCCGGATCGATGTCAATTCCCACCACCGACTCCGCCCCGTGCAAGGCTGCCGCCAAACCAAAGGCGCCCGTATGGCTAAAGGCGTCGAACACACGCCGGCCCGCCGCGAGTGCCCCAACCCGTCCCCGATTTTCATACTGATCGAGGAAATGTCCGGTCTTTTGGCCCCCGACCACATCCACCTCTAGACGGACCCCATGTTCATGGATCTCCACCGGTGACACCAAGTCCCCGCGCAGAAGGCGATTCTCACGGGGCAATCCCTCACGATCCCGCACCGACAGGTCGCCGTGCTCAAAAATGCCCTCCGGGTGATAAGCCGCGCTGAGCGTATCCATCACCGACTCCAGGTACGGCACCAATCCCAGGCTGGTGACCTGCACCACGAGCATAGGGCCATACTTGTCCACAATGAGGCCGGGAACGCCATCCGCTTCCGAATGAATCACGCGAAACGCATCCCGCCCGGCTGCCACCTCCTGGCGCAGCTTTACGGCCTCGTCCACGCGGCGCTGGAAGAGCTCCGGCGTGACCTCGCCATGGGGACCCCAGGCCACCATGCGCACGGTGATCATGGATCGGGGATTATAGAATCCTTGGCCTAAAATCCGCCCTTCGCGGGTCTTTACCTGGACAACCGACCCCGGCTCAGCGTCGGCCGGTTCCAACTCCGTCCGATACACCCAGGGCGATCCTTTCAAGACGCGGTGCGGCCCTGCCTTCAGGACTACCGTACCTATTGGCATCATCAATCCCTCCGACATCCATTCTAACCGTTCGTCGTCTGAGACAGTCGACGACTTTTCTGGAGGTTTGACTCTCCGGATCGATAACCATATAGTTATATCATTACGAAACCAAGGAGGACGCAGGATGGATCGCTTCGAGGAACTGGCCGATGGATTCAAAGCGCTCGCTGACCCCACCCGGCTCAAAATCGTTGCGCTGCTCAACATCCGAGACTGTTGCATCTGCGAATTGGTCCCCTTGTTTGGCATTTCTCAGCCCGCCGTCTCGCGTCATATGAGTCGACTCAAGCAAGCGGGCCTGGTGACGGAAACGCGCCGCGGCCAATGGGTCTTCTATTCTCTCAATAGAGCCCGGCTAGCCGATTTCACGCTCGGAGTCGGCGCCTTGCCTGATCTGTCCGCCGATCTGCAAAAACTTGAGTCACAAGGGCTTCTGGTTCAATGCACCATCAAAACATCGTAACGGAGTGCTCATATTGACGGCTTGGATAGCCTTTCTCATTTTTGCCGCGACTCTGGTGCTGGTCATCTGGCAGCCACGCAACTTGGGTATTGGATGGACGGCCGTCGGCGGTGCGGTTGTGGCCCTCATTTTTCGCGTGGTGACGTTCCACGATGTATGGACCGTAACCCGCATTGTGTGGGATGCAACGCTGGCGTTCGTGGGGATCATCATAATCTCCACGGTGCTGGATCGCATCGGATTTTTCGAATGGGCCGCCTTAAGGATGGCACGCGCGGCGCACGGGGACGGGCGCCGGGTCTTCTTCTACGTCGTGCTTCTCGGGGCCGTGGTGTCCGCATTTTTTGCCAATGACGGCGCAGCCCTCATCCTCACGCCGATTGTCTTGGAGAAAGTGAAGCTGTTAAAGTTCGACACCAAGAAGATGCTGCCCTTCGTCATGGCCAGTGGCTTCATCGCCGATACCACCTCCCTCCCACTGGTCATCAGCAACCTCGTCAACATCGTCTCCGCTGACTACTTCCATGTGGGGTTTTTGAGCTATGCCATCCACATGGTGGTTCCTGACTTGGTCTCCTTAGGGATTAGCATTCTCGTTCTCTACCTCTTCTTCAGGAAGGATATCCCGCGTCAATACAATCCAGAAGATGTATCCAATCCTGCCAGCGCCATAAAAGACGCCCGTATGTTTCGGCTGTCTTGGGTGATTCTCGGCTTTTTGTTGGCAGGCTATCTTCTGACTGAATCGCTGCACATCCCTGTCTCTTTTGTCGCCGACTTCATTGCCTTGGTGTTTTTGTGGGCCGGAGGCCGGCGCCGTGTCGTCCAGCCATGGAGAATCGTGAAAGAGGCTCCTTGGTCCATCGTGGCATTTTCCATTGGCATGTATGTAGTGGTCTATGGTCTGCGCGACGCTGGCGTGACCCAAGCCTTGGGCCAGGTTATCGACTGGACCGCTCATGGCGGCCTGTACGCAGGAACCGTCAGCACGGGATTCATGGCCGCCGTTCTATCCAGCATCATGAACAATATGCCGTCCGTAATGATTGGGGCTCTTGCGATTCACGCCAGCCATACGGTTGGGGTGATGCGCCAATCGCTGGTCTATGCCAACGTCATTGGATGCGACCTAGGTCCCAAAATGACCCCCATCGGCTCGTTGGCCACGTTGCTCTGGCTGCATGTCTTAAGCAAGAAGGGAGTAACCATTGGCTGGGGCCGCTATTTCAAGACTGGCATCATTTTGACCATTCCCACCCTGTTGGTGACGTTGTCGGGCCTGTATCTCTGGATGCAGTGGATAGGATGAGAAGTGAAGGAGCAATTGCCATGAAACAACCAGTGATTTATTTTCTCTGTACGGGAAACTCCTGCCGAAGCCAAATGGCTGAAGGATGGGCCCGGGTGCTCGGGGCAGGGAAAATTGTGGCCCATAGCGCTGGCATCGAAGCGCATGGCTTGAACCCCCGGGCCGTGCGCGTCATGCAGGAAGCCGGGATCGACATCTCCCATCAGGCATCCCAAGTCATCGACCCGGGGCTCTTGAACCAAGCGGACTATGTCATTACGCTCTGCGGCGATGCTGATGAGCGCTGCCCCGTCACTCCGCCGCACGTCACGCGGTTGCACTGGGGATTCGAAGATCCCGCGCGAGCCACCGGCAGCGAGGAGGAAATCCTTCAGGTCTTTCGCACCGTTCGGGATGGCATTAAAATGGCGATTCAAGCATTTCTTCAGGAACTGGAAGACAAGCCCGCGTCCCGTTAGAGGGGAGGCCATGCATGCAACGAATTCTCGTCATGGGGGTATCATCGGGAGTCGGAAAGTCCACTTTCGCCCGGCGGTTGGGCGAGTCGCTGAAGCTTCCCGTCTACCATTTGGACACCCTCTTTTGGAATCCTGGATGGCTCGAATCCAGTCCCGAGGAATTTCGAGCGCGCCAGGCGGCCCTTACGATTCACGACGCCTGGATTATCGAGGGCAATTATACCCAGACTTATGAGCTCCGGGCTGAGCGCGCCGACACCATCATCTATTTGGAATTGCCGCTCGCCCTCTGCATCTTTCGGGTCGTCAGGCGGTGGCTGACCAATCTGGGCAGAACACGGCCCGACATGGGTGAGGGATGCTTGGAAAAACTCGACTGGGCGTTTCTTTCCTTCATCATCACCACCTATCACAACCGGAAGCGCACCATGGTCAAAACGCTCGCACAGTTTGAAGCGAAATCCCCACAGAATAGGGCCATTCATCTTCGCGGCCGTCGGGCCATCAAGAAGTATTTGCAGAAAATCCAGGCATAGAAGAGAGCGGGCATTTGCCCGCTCTCTTCTCCCATGATCCGGCCTAATTATGCATCGACTGGAGTCAGGGGAACGCTCTCCGCTCGAATCCATTCTGCCGCCCTCTTGAGTCGAGCAAGACTTTCCTCGCGCCCCAACAGCG
>JAKADO010000162.1 GCA_021820485.1 Bacillota bacterium | reverse complement strand
TTGCTGACATCTTTATCGAATGTCAACGCCGCCAGTTTGAGTCCTTCCGCCATGGTGAGGTAGGGCGCCAGCGTCTCGGTCAAATCGGCGATGGTGAGTCCATGCTTTACTGCCAAGGTCGCGGCATAAATGACATCACCGGCGTTTTCCGCCACCACTTGGGCGCCACGCAATCGGCCGGTGTCCCCGTCGGCTACTAACTTAATCACGCCGCGGGTGTCCCGGTTCGCCAATGCCCGAGGCACTGCGTCCAGCGGTAAGACCGCTGTCTTTACCGCCACACCCTGGCATTCCGCCGCGGCTTGACTGAGTCCGACGGCGGCCAAGGCGGGTTGGGTAAACGTGACCGCCGGCACAACCTCGAGATCGAGCGCGACAGGCGATTCGGTCAACGCCAGCGCATTTTGCGCCGCGATCTTCCCTTCGTACGCGGCGACATAGACGAATTGCGGGCCCAAGGTAACATCGCCGGCCACGTACACGCGGGGGTTGCTGGTCTGCAAATGCGCGTCAAAGAGCGGCTGGCGCCGGTCGCCCACCCGAATCCCCGCGGCCTCGAGGTGGAGCGCCTCGGTATTGGGGTCGTGCCCAGCCGCAACCAACACTGCATCGCCGCGGACGACCCGCTCGGTTCCCGCCACGGTCAGGTGCACACGAATGTCCGGCGCCTGTCCTTCGATCCGCTCGTACGCCGCCCCGCGAATTACCTCAATCCCCGCCTCGTCCAGCATGTCCGCTATCACCGCACGGACCTCGTCGTCGTACGCCGGCATGAGCACCGGGCCCCGTTGAATCAGCGTGACCTGCGATCCCCAACGGCGAAAGAGTTGCCCCAACTCGAGCGCGATATATCCCGACCCAATCACGATCAGGTGATCAGGACGACGGGTCAGATTCAACGCCGAGGTGCTCGTCAAGTATGGGATCTCATCCAAACCCGGAATCACCGGAATGCGCGGGCGGGCCCCCGTGGCAATCACATAACGGCCCGCCGTAATCACCCGGTCTCCGACCTGAAGGCGTCGGTCATCCAGGAACCGCGCTTCGCTGTGGACCAAGTCAATCTGGTATTCCGGAATCAGATCGGCATACTTTTTCCGCCGCATGTCCTCGACCAATGCATCTTTCTCCGCCACCAGGGTGGCCAAATCGGGCGCATCGGCGTGGGTCTTGAGCCCCCGAAACGGATTCATTGACGCTAGGTGATGCACGTCTGCAGCCCGCAACAGCGTTTTGGACGGCACGCAGCCTATGTTGACACACGTGCCTCCGAGCGTTCCCCGTTCGACCATCGCAACCCGCGCACCCGCCCCCCGGGCTTCAATCGCCGCCGCGAAGGCCGCGCTACCGGAGCCAATCACCACCAGTTCGTAGTCGACCCCGGCATCGGGCGTCGCCTGTTTTACCCCTGGCCCTCGGACTTCTCGAATGCCGTAGGGGTGATATCCGGCCGTTTGCACGGCTACCCGCGCCTGATTAAACGCCAAATCAGGGGGAGCCCAAAACGTGGCCTCTCCGCGCCGAAAGTTCGCCTGCGCATCGGAAGCGCCAGTCTCTTCGAGGGCATGGATGACGTGCACTTCACAATCGGTACAGGTCATGCCCTGAATATCCATCTGATACCGGGCCTTTTTTTCTGTCATTCGCTATCGCCTCCTCTATACGGTCTCCCAGTTATCCCATGCCGTGAGTAACACCTTATTCATGGCTCGGCCCCCCCGAGCGGCTCACCACCGCGCAGGTCGCCACCCCCGCCCAGTGATCGCTAAAAATGGCTTCGCCCAAGTCCAGCAAGGCCGGCACGCGATCGTCGGCAATACGATAGTACACGTAGCGCCCCTGCGCCGCCGTCGTCACCAGGCCGCAGTTTTTGAGGCAGGCCAGGTGATTGGAGAGATGCCCTTGACCAATCCCCACCCGGTCGACCAGTTGCCCCACGTTGAGCTCGCCGTGCTGTCGGAGGGCTTCTAACACCCGCAAACGAATTGGATGGCTCAGCGCTTGCCAGAAATCGGCCCAGAGGGCATACGTCTCAGTGGTTTTCTCAGCCATGATGTTCCTCCTTCGATTTCTCCGCTGATGATCGACCGTCCCCTTCCGGCCATGTTACGCGTTCGCTTGAGCGATGAGCATTGGGATCTGGGTTATGCACGGGAGCGCGGGGGTTAAAGACCGCGGCGATGCCCATATAAAACACGAGATTCATGGCGAGGGTTTTCTGCAACGATGACTTATTGCAATAATACAATGTAACAAAGCGTTGAGAAAGGCGCAGAACGAGGGCCGGACCTTAGGTCGTGGATCTTCTTAGCATAAACAAAAATTACCGAATCGGGGATTTCATTAGGTTGCTGGCTGTTCAGGCTCGATCGATATGTCCCCACGCGACGTCTCTTTAGGGGAAATCGGGCTATATGACTGTCCTCCACTTATGGTTGACCGATTAAACGAACGCCTTGGTTTCGGCGACGCTACGGTCGGCGTACCATAGTGCGCGCTCCCACCTATGCAGGCGCGAGCGCCGTCCGGCGATGTTCGTACGTGCTTCATCACAAGTACAGACCGTCATGTCAAGAACTTTAGTTCCACTGGGCGGACTGTCAATAACTTTACTTCCAGGGTTTGGAACTAAAGTTGTTGACACTTGAAGTTGGGGTGGCATCGAATCGCGGTTTTGCGGGAGTTGATGTGTCAACAAGTTTACTTCCCCGGACAATAACGGGTATACTGTTCCATAAGACACCAGTCCTTTCGGAAATGTTTTCCAGACACCCGTAGTGTACCCACTACGGATCCGGGAGCTCGACTGGTGTCATCATTCTATCTACCCAAACCCCTGATTCGCTGCATAAGAGCGCCCCATCCGGG
>JAKADO010000161.1 GCA_021820485.1 Bacillota bacterium | reverse complement strand
TCAGTTAGTTAAATATGCTCGCTTCACCATTGGTGGCATGCTGGTGGCACTCGCCGGCCCATTCCTACTAATGCTTATTCCAACAACGAAGGTCCGAACGTTGACGTTAGTAGTCCACTATCAGTCGCTACTTATGGCTATTCTTACGCTGGCCTATTCTTACGCTGGCCGCTGCGGGTCTCGCCATTGCAGTCGCACTCCTCGCTTTATATTCATACTTGGGCCTTGAAGACCGAATTCGGAGTCTGATGCAGAGCGAGTACCAAGCCTTGCGTGAGGACAACAAGCACAGGATGAGACTACTACTCGAATTCGGCAACGCGCTCACATCCCCTGATTCAATGGCAACCCTTATCCATGAGGTCACCGCAAAACCCGATTTGTTCCTATTTTTTGAAGAGGACGTCCACAATCTTGTACTTGCGGCAAAAGAGGATCCGACCAGTGTTCCGCGAGCAGTCGGAAATGACATTGGTCGGTTGCTAGAGGATGACCCAAGCCTTAATCGTGATGAGCGATGGCGGTTCTTCGTAGAGCTATTGAGGAGGTCACCCGAAGGATGGCGGGAGGCCCGCGCGCGAGTATCGGATTTGAAAGATACTGACCGCGAATGGGTCATGGAAACTGCATTTCCGTGGTTATTTAATGAATATGAATTAGGTCGCCCACACGATTTCATGGAGGCTCTAAGCAACCTAGTTCAGGACCTAGCTGATCGACATTCTCTGCATGACGCGGTCGCGCCAACCATTGAAGAAATCTGCCGGGCACCGTTCCCCAGAGATAATGCCCTAGCATGGGAAGCGATGCCTGGAGCAGCTGGGCAAATGGAGTGGTTTATCCGCCATCGAAAGACCGGATCGCTGGAAACATGGTTAGCAGGGTACGGTGACTTGTTCGGTGCGGCCGCCATCCCCGACGAAACCTTGGACAACGCCAAGGACGTCCGCGTGCGAACGCTAGTTCAACGAGATATTGAGGGACTTGGCGAGCCGCCATACCTTGAGAACCTTCAAAAGGCCCAACACGAGTTAAAGACGATGGTGGTATACCCTCAGGAGCTCATGAAGAAGCATTACCTCCAACGATTGCTCTATGGCATCGTATTCGTCAAGCGCACCAGCCCATCGATAGCCCTGCCTGTTCGCGGCCACAGGCTCGATGAATTTTTACAAACCTTGGAAGAGAACAACGAGATCACTGTGCTGTTGGTTCGCAAGGTACCCGAGCGTCCGCTGGCAGTGCCGTTCTCGAGGAACTACATTTCTGACCTGATTCAATAGCCTCTACGAAATGTCTGGATCATTACGGTTCATACATGTAGACGACGTCCGCTTCCATGGTGGCTGCTCGTGTCCTCTCCACGCCGGATGCGCTTTGCCATCGTTAATGTCAGGCCCGCAACCACTCGGGCCACTGACGATATGGAATGTTGGCTCGCCGCATGACTTCCCACGGCCGTAGTGCCTCACCTGCCTGCCCGCACCGACGCATGGTGGTCATCACACGGCGCTCCTGAAACGCCTTGGTGTCTTCGGTTTCTTCCGCGATCATCGTCATTGTTCGGGGTAACTGGGCCGCATGCTTTTGAATCCAGCTAAGATGTCCCAGCTCCCGCCCAATACTCGTACGTGTGACGCGGACATAGGGGTGGTCTTTCTCTTTAACGGCTACTACAGCCTCCGGTATACGGTCCACTAGTTCCACGTCGCGGGCTTCCCACGATACCGGCTTGACCGACATCACTTTGCAGCGCGGCGAATTCTGCTGCATCAACCAGGCCCAATCGTGACGGTACAGCCACGCATACACCGCCGGAGCGCAACGCCGTGCGGCCGTAGCGTTTGTGGCGTTCTCCAATGCGTCGCGCCACCGTTTCCGATAGCGTTGGCGTGTCGTTTCGATGGGCGTCGGCGGCGATGAACTGTCTGACACTCGCTCGCACTCTTCGGCACGATACCGCTGAATCGTTCGGGCATCGACCCCCAAAGTTCGTGCGCATTGTCTGAGGCTCGTGCTTTCATCGGCGGACAACTCAACAAGCGTTTGCCGCCAAACGGGTCCCACCGCGACAAGGCGGTCCCGTCGGAATCGGTCTTCCGGAGTCTTGTCCGGGCCAGTCCGCTGATAGGTAAATCCGCACGCACACCCAAATATTCCCGAGACGTGATTCCCGGTCACGCGAAGCTCGACCACCCCAATGGTTCCCTTCTTATAATGTGTCGAAGCAGGATTGAGGCACGGCCACGGTGGGGCACCGAACGGTTTTCGGGTCCAATCCCCAGCTATCGGCGAATCCGGCTCCAAGCCAAGAAACTGCTGCAGCAGCAAATGATACAACGGATGCATAGAGGTCGATGAGGCGTGAAACAGCTTCATCACCCAAGGCTCGGGAGTACCCATCGGCCAGTCACACCCTAGCTGCCGTAGCAAAGGCACTGTATAGAACGCGCGCAACTCGTTTTCCATATCCCGCTGACGAATCCGACCACTTGCCCAGGCCAAGTCCCGCTGAATGGCTGCGTCGATATAGTGTCGACGCCATGCTCCCCCTTGCGATTCGAGAGCCAACGCCACCAAATGAGCGACCTGTTCGGCCAGCCGTAACAGCTTCGCATCATCGCACGGCTCGCGTTGAGTGGAGGGCGCAATGCTCGCGAGGGGCACGTATGCGTGCCGATGCGTGCGACGACTGAGGTCTACCGGACTCGAGACAAGCCAGATCGCATGACGTGGGCAGACGAGGACGCCCGGACACTGATGTACGCGGCGCCAATAAGGCTCGCCCCATTGATTGGCGTCCTCCGCGGCACAAAGACGGCAGTAGCGTAGAATAGTCACCTTGGGCACCCGACTGGCAATCTCTTAGGACCCTAAATCGGGCTGGACGAGCGCGCCGGGGCATCGTATGATCGAGAGGTCCGATCCGTCGTCACGCGGATGGCAAAATTCGGGATCGTCCT
>JAKADO010000080.1 GCA_021820485.1 Bacillota bacterium | reverse complement strand
GCGGCCCTTTCCTACTCCACCACGCTGAATGCCCCGATCATCAATCATGCGGAGGACCGGTCGCTCGCCGACGGGGGAGCGGCGCACGAAGGAGGCCCAGCGGGCCGGCTGGGAATACCCGGGATACCGGAAGCGGCCGAATCGGCCATGGTGTGGCGGGATGTCCTGTTGGCCGGATTGACCGGGGGGCGTCTCCACGTGGCGCATGTATCCGCCCTCGAGAGCGTCGAAGCCATTCGTTACGCCAAACAGCGCGGGTATCAGGTCACCGCGGAGGCGACGCCGCATCACTTGCTCCTCACTGACGAGGCTCTGAATGCCTGGCAGTACAACACGGTGACCAAGGTCAACCCGCCGCTGAGGCCGGACGCGTCGCGCCAAGCCTTGCTCAAGGCGGTTCGGGACGGATTGATTGACGTGCTCGCCAGTGACCATGCGCCGCACCACGCGGATGAAAAGCAGCGCCCCTATCCGGATGCCCCCTTTGGCATCAGCGGCCTCGAGACTATCGTGGCGGGATTGATAACCGCACTGGTGGAGCCGGGGCTGCTCGCGCCGCTGGACGCATTCAAGCTGATGACGAGCGGCCCGGACCGCGTGCTGGGGTTGGGATATCGCGGGATGGTGCCGGGCGAGCAGGCCGACGTGGCCCTGATTGACCCCCAACAGCAATGGACGGTCGAGCCCGGGAAGTTTTATTCGCTGGGAAAGAACACGCCGTTTCAAGGCATGATGATGACAGGGAAGGCAGTGGCGACCATCGTCGATGGGCGTGTGGTAATGCAGGATGGGGAGGTGCTTCATGCAGGGCTATCTAGTCTTTCCTGACGGAACGCGGTTTTCCGGAACCTATATTGGCGCGGAGGAATGGCGAGGCCGCGGCGAGGTGGTGTTCAACACCGCCATGACGGGGTACCAGGAGATTTTGACCGACCCGTCCTATTTTGGGCAAATCGTGGTGCTCACCTATCCCTTGATCGGGAACTACGGCACATTCTTGGAGGCTGCCGAGTCGCTGTTCCCCTGGGTCGAGGGGCTGGTGGTGCACCGCCTCGAGGAGAATCCGTCCCATACGCCCAGTGCGGATCCCTTGGCCCAATACTTGGCTCTCTACAAAAAGCCGCTTCTGACGGACGTGGACACGCGCGCCCTGACGCGCTACCTGCGCGACCGCGGGACGCAGCGCGCCGTGATGGCGCCGGCGTCGGTGGATCCATCCGAGGCGCTCAAGGCGTTGGACACCTATGACTTGAAGGATGCGGTGTTTCAGGTCACGACCCCCAAACCTTATCAGGTTCCGGGCGATGGGCCGCGCATCACAGTGATGGATTACGGGGTGAAGAATTCGATTATCAGCGAATTGGGAAGGCGCGGAGCGCAAGTGACCGTCTTGCCGGCCGGCGCTTCGCCCGAACAGCTCAAGGAGACGCGTCCGGATGGCGTGGTGCTGTCCAATGGTCCGGGCGACCCCGCCACCATTCCCGAGGTGCTGCCTACGGTGCGCTATGCGCTGGACCATTATCCCACCCTTGGGATCTGTCTTGGCCATCAGTTGATTGGCCTCGCCGAGGGCGCCTCAACCTACCCGTTGAAATTCGGGCATCACGGAGCCAATCATCCGCTCTATGACCACCGTCAGCGCCGTGTCCTGATTACCGCCCAAAACCACGGATACGCCGTTGATGCGGAGAGTCTCAAAGACCGCTATCAGGTGCGGATGACCCACTTGCACGACCAGACCGTGGAGGGCATTGAGCACAAGGAGCGGCCCATTCTCTCGGTGCAGCACCATCCCGAAGCTGGTCCGGGCCCGTCGGATTCGCTGTATCTCTTTGATGAATTTTTGAAGAAAGTCCAAGGTGAGGAGGAAGGTCATGCCTAAGCGCACCGACTTGAAGCGGGTGCTGGTGATCGGTTCAGGCCCGATTGTGATTGGACAGGCCGCCGAGTTTGACTACGCTGGGACGCAAGCGTGCCGCGCCCTCAAAGAAGAGGGCGTAGAGGTCATTTTGGTGAACTCCAACCCGGCCACCATCATGACAGACTTGTCGGTGGCGGACGTGGTCTACATCGAACCGCTGACCGTTTCGTTCCTGGCCTACGTCTTGGGCAAGGAACGGCCGGATGGGGTCTTGGCCACGCTGGGAGGCCAAATGGGCCTCAACCTGGTGTCGTCGCTGGCGAAGGCAGGCGTGCTCACCGATTTGGGCATCGAGCTTCTCGGCACTCAGTTGAAGGCCATTGAAATGGCGGAAGACCGGGAGGCGTTCCGGAGCTTAATGGTCCGCCTAGGGCACCCGATTGCCCGGTCGAGAACGGTGACCACGGTTGAGGAGGGGCTCAAGTTCGCGGGGCAATTAGGCTATCCCGTGGTGCTTCGGCCTGCGTACACCTTGGGCGGGAGCGGCGGAGGATTCGCCCATACGGAGGAGCAGCTCTTGGAGCGGTTGCCTCAGGCCCTGGCGGAAAGCCCGATTGGCCAAGTGCTGGTGGAGGAGTCCATTGCCGGCTGGAAAGAAGTGGAGTACGAGGTGGTCTGCGACGGGGCCGGCAACGCGGTGGTCATCTGCAACATGGAGAACTTCGATCCGGTCGGTGTGCACACTGGCGATTCCATCGTGGTGGCCCCCTCCCAGACGCTCACGGACAAGGAATACCACATGTTGCGGCACGCCTCGCTGGACATTGTCCATCATCTCGGCATCGAGGGCGGTTGCAATGTGCAGTTTGCCCTCAGTCCCGACGGGGAATACCGCGTGATTGAGGTGAACCCCCGAGTATCGCGCTCGTCGGCGCTGGCGTCCAAAGCCACCGGCTATCCGATTGCCCGCATCGTGGCCAAAATTGGCTTGGGGTTGACGCTTCCAGAGATTAAGAATCCGGTGACGGGGAAGACCAGCGCCGCCTTCGAGCCTGCTTTGGACTATGTCGTGGTGAAAATTCCCCGCTGGCCCTTCGACAAGTTCCCGGAGGCGGATCGCAGCCTCGGCACGCAGATGAAGGCCACCGGCGAGGTGATGGCCATCGATCGCACCTATGAGTCGGCAATGCAGAAGGCGGTGCGCTCGCTGGAGGTTGGCCGGGCGGACCTGCTGGGTGGGCCGGAGCAGTACGATGCCGATGATGTGGTGGAGCGCCTCAGCGTGGCTCCCAATGACCGTCGGTTGTTTTTCCTCGCTGAGGCTCTATGGCGTGGAAGGACGGTCGAGGAACTGACGGAAAAGACCCGCATTGACCGCTGGTTCCTGCAAGGCTTGGCCCGCATCGTCGAGGCGGAGCGGCGACTGAAAGAGGCACCCGACAGCTGGCGCGACGCGCTTTGCGCTTTGAAGCAGCTGGGTCTCGCGGATCGGCGCATCGGGCAGTTGGCCGGGGTGGGGGAAGATGTGGTGCGCGAAGAACGGCTGGCGCGCGGCATACGCCCGGGATATCGGATGGTGGACACCAGCGCCGCGGAATTTCCCGCGGAGACGCCGTATTTCTATTCGGCCTACGATGAAAGCAATGAAGCGGAGCCGCTGGATGGCAAGAAGATGGTGGTGCTGGGATCGGGGCCGATTCGCATCGGGCAGGGCATCGAGTTTGATGCCGCCAGCGTGTATGCGCTGGAGGCGTTGAGGTCGCGAGGATACCGCGCCATTATGATTAATTCCAACCCGGAGACGGTATCGACAGATTTCAACGCGTCCGATCGGCTCTACTTTGAGCCGCTGACGCTGGAAGACGTGCTCAATGTGGTGGACTTGGAGCAGCCCGAAGGGGTCCTGGTGCAGTTTGGCGGGCAAACCGCCATTAACTTGGCCGAGGGTCTGGTGCGGCATGGGGTTCCCATCATCGGCACCAGTCTCGAGGGACTGACGCAAGCAGAGGATCGTCAGCAATTTGACGAAGTTTTGGAGACAGAAGGCATTCGCCGGCCCCCGGGGCTCACGGCCACCAACACCAACGATGCGCTGAAGGCAGCCGAGCGACTGGGATTCCCGGTGTTGGTGCGTCCTTCCTTTGTCTTGGGCGGGCGGGCCATGCGCATCATCGACGATGCCGAGGCACTGAAAAACTACCTCATCGACAATCGGGAGATTGGCGTGGATCGGCCGCTCTTGATTGACCGCTACATGAGCGGGTTGGAGCTGGAAGTGGATGCTGTCAGCGATGGCGCACGCGTCTTGATTCCGGCAGTGATGGAGCATGTGGAGAGGGCTGGGGTGCACTCGGGCGACTCTGTCGCTGTGCTGCCGCCTGTCCGCGCCACCCAAGCTGTCGTGGACGAGGTGGTGCGCATCACCACAGTGCTCTGCCGCAGTTTGGGTGTGAAAGGCTTTTTGAACATCCAATTTGTCGCGGTGGACGGCGTGGTCTACGTGATTGAGGCCAATCCGCGCTCCAGCCGCACGGTGCCGTTTCTCATCAAGGCCACGCATTTGCCCTTGGTGGACTATGCCATCGAGGCCGCCGTCACTGGCCGCCTGCCGGCGGACGCACCGGACGGCCTTGTGCCCATGCCCGATTATTACGCCGTCAAGATGCCGGTGTTCTCGTTCTCGAAGCTCGGGCAGGTGGATGCCGCGCTGGGGCCGGAAATGAAGTCGACGGGCGAGGTGATGGGCATCGACGCCGATTTGCCGCGGGCCTTGTACCGTGCGCTGGTGGCGGGCGGATTCCGGCTCTCGGCCGGTGGGCGCATCTTGGCCACGGTGGCCGATGCCGACAAGCAGGAGGCGCTGCCCCTGCTGAAGGAGTTGGCTGAGATGGGCTACCGTCTCTATGCCACCAGTGGGACGTGGGCGATGCTGTCGAGCCACGGGGTGCCGGCCACCCCGGTCTACCGTCTGGGCGAGCGGCGTCCGCACTTGGTGGACCTCATCCGAGACGGCCAGTTCGATTTGGTCATCAATACCATTACCCGCGGCGGGCAGCGCGAGCGGGAGGGCTTTCTTATCCGTCGCACTGCCGTGGAGCGCGGAGTGCTCTGCATGACCTCCCTGGACACGGTGTCGGCAGCCATCGAAGCCGTGAAGGGGCGCAGTCGAAAGCCGTTCGAGGTGCACTCCTTGAATGAATGGCGGAAAGGAAAGACCCATGGCGCACGCGTTTAAGGCAACCATTGTTGAGGTGCGCGCCGTGGCTCCCGACCATGTGGAGCTCCTGCTCGAGAGTCCGGAATTGAGCCAGGCCATACCCGGGCAGTTTTGCCACGTACTGACGCCCGGCATGCTGCGCCGACCGATCTCCTTCTCTCGGATTGATGCCCAGCGCCACCAAGTGGGCCTGCTCTTTCAAGTTGTTGGCAGCGGCACCGCCTGGTTGGCTCAGCGCGCGGTGGGGGAGTCCCTCGACGTCATGGGGCCGTTGGGACGCGGCTATGAGCCGCCAGTCGACGGCCGCCCCTGGCTCTTGGTCGGCGGCGGTGTGGGGATTCCCCCGCTCTTCGCAGCGCTTGAGCGCTGGGGAGCCGGGCGCCGACAGCCTATCCAGGTGGTGTTGGGCGCGCGGCGCGGCGATTATCTCATCATGCAGGACGATTTTCGCGCCTTGGGGGTGACTCCGGTTCTCACCACGGATGACGGGAGCCTGGGACAGCGTGGCACGGTGATTCCTGCGGTCATCGAGTGGATGGTGCGCCAGCCCGAGAGCGAGGTCATGGCATGTGGGCCGACGCCTATGCTCGCCGCTCTGGCGAGTGCCGTGCCGGCCTCGGCTGGACCCGTGCAGTTGGCTCTGGAGCAGCGTATGGGATGCGGAATCGGCGCGTGTCTTGCCTGTGTGGTGCCCGCCCAGCCGGTTGGCCCGGAAGGACCGCGCTATCGGCGGGTTTGCACCGAAGGTCCGGTGTTTCGGCGAGAGGAGCTGGTGTTTTGATGGATTTGTCGGTGCATCTGCCGCGAGGACTCACCCTGAAGAATCCGGTGATGGCAGCGTCCGGTACCTTTGGTTTCGGGCCGGAGTACGCAGCCTATGTGGATATCAACCGATTGGGCGGGGTCAGCGTGAAGGGCATCTCGCCCGATCCCTGGCGGGGAAACCCGCCCCCGCGGGTTTGGGAGACACCAGACGGGCTCTTGAACTCGATTGGACTTCAAAACCCCGGCATGGACGCATTCTTAAAGGATGACATTCCCTTCCTGAAGACCGTGGATACCGCGGTCATCGCCAACATCATCGGCCACACCGTAGAGGAATATCAGCGGGTGGCGGAGCGCCTGACCCAAGAACCACGCGTGGATGCCTTTGAGGTGAACATCTCATGCCCCAACATCAAGGAAGGCGGCATCCAATTTGGGCATGATCCGGAGCAAGCCTATCGTGTCACGCGGGCTGTGCGGCAAGTGACCGACCGGCCGCTGATGGTGAAGGTTTCTCCCAATGTGGCCGAGCCGTGGGTGATTGCGGAGGCGGCCGTGGAGGCGGGCGCCGACATGATTTCCGCCATCAACACCTTGGTGGGCATGGCGATTGACTTCAAGACGCGCCGCCCAGGACTGGGCGGGCGCACGGGAGGGCTCTCCGGGCCGGCCATTAAGCCGGTGGCGGTGCGGATTGTCTACGAGTTGGCCTCGCGCCTGTCGGTGCCGATTATTGGCATGGGCGGCATTCAGTCTGCCGAGGATGTGCTGGAATTTTTCATGGCGGGTGCCGCGGCGGTCATGGTTGGCACCATCACCTTCCAGCACCCGGAACGGATGCTGGAGATTATTGAGGCGTTGCCTCGGGTGCTGACGCAGCATGGATTCCAGAGCCTTCAGGAGGCGGTTGGGGCGGCATTGCCCCGGTAACAAAAGGAGGGATGAACATGGCGGTGAAGCTCTGGGTAGCCTTGGATCTTCCCCATAGGGACGACGTTGAGCGCATGCTGCAACAACTGGGATCCCATCGGCATGTGAAGGTCGGTATGGAGCTCTTCTATCGTCTGGGACCTGACTATGTCCGGTCTCTCGCGGATCGCGGCTACCACATCTTTCTCGATTTGAAATGCCACGACATCCCGCGGACCGCTGGACGGGCGGTTGCGGCGGTGCGGGACTTGGGCATAGAAATGCTCACCCTTCATGCAGCCGGAGGACTTGAAATGCTTGATGCCGCGCGTCAGGAAGCCGGGACGGTGGATCTGATTGCGGTGACGGTGCTGACCAGTCTCGACGATGCGGCGCTGGCGGACGCCGGGATCCGGGCGTCCGTGGACGACTTGGCCATGGCGGCCACCCGGTTGGCGCAGCGGGCGGGGTTGGCTGGGGTGGTCACGTCGGCGGAAGAGGCGCTTGAGCTGCGCGGGCTGTGGCCGGGTGCGCGTTTGGTGGTGCCGGGCATTCGCCTCATGGAGAACGCCCGGGGTGACCAGCGCCGCGTGATGGGCCCGCGGGAAGCGGTGGAGCGCGGCGCTACCGATTTGGTGGTTGGCCGGCCCATTGTCGAGGCTTCTGACCCAGCCGCGGCACTAGAGCGATTTTTGGCCATCATTCAGGAATCATAGGAGGACAGACGCATGTCTCATCGATTCGATGACGAGCGCGCTTGGGAAATTTTGAGCGAGTCGGGCGCGTATATGAAAGGGCACTTTCTGCTCACCACCGGACGTCATAGCGACCAGTTCTTTCTATTGGCCCGATTGACGGAAAGGCCGGATCTTCTGCGTCCTTGGGCGGAGGCTCTGGCGGCGCGCTTGAAGCCCTATGGCGTGCGCACGGTGGTGGGTCCGGCGGTGGGGGGCATTATCCCTGCCTACGCGGTGGCCAGTTTTGCTGCCGGAACCCGCGTCTTGTTCGCGGAAAAAAGCGAGTCGGGCGGCATGGCGTTCAAGCGCGGCTTTCGCATTGAGCCGGGGGAAGCGGTCGCCATTGTGGAGGACGCCGTCACCACCGGAAGTTCGGTGGCCAAGGTGGTCCATGCGGTCAAGGCAGCAGGCGGCACGGTGCGCGTGGTGGGGGCCTTGGTGGACCGAAGCCAGGGGCCATTGCGCTTTGAAGAGCCGCTGGAAGCCCTGCTGCGCGTCGAAAACATTCCCAATTGGGATTCCCAGGAGTGCCCGCTCTGCCGCGAGGGAGTTCCTTTGACAAAACCGAAATCCTAACCCCGACAGGGAGCGGCGGCTCCCTGTCTTTTTTTTGTAGGGGATTAGTCCACCAGCTTTTCGCTGATGGCGCCCAAGCGCCTCAGCCGTTCCGCATCAGGCGTGATATAGAGCGTCTTCTCACGCTGATAGAGCACCTGCCCGGGCTCCGCATGCGGACGCTTTCGGACAAATTTTCGCCGCGTATAGTCCACCGGGACGGTTGACGAAGCTTGTGCGCTGCTGAAGAAGACAGCCAACTCCGCCGCATCCAGCAAATCCTCCAAATCCGGGTTGGTTTTGCCGCACCCCAAGAGGACGTGTGAGCCGGGGGCCTGCTTGGTGTGAAACCAAAGGTCATCGGGCCGCGCTTTTTGAAAGGTGAGTTGGGCGTTTTCGTCGCGGTTGCGCCCGACCCAAATATCCAGGCCATGGGCACTCCTGAAGTGGCGGAACGCTTCCCGTTCGGCTCCATCCCGGCGCGTCGCCCCTTGAGTCTTGAGTTGTGCGCGGTACCAATCCAGCGGACGGGAGGTCTCGGACTCCTCCGCCAGTGCGGCCAATTGCCGCAGTTCCGCCTGCAAGGCGGGAATGAGGCGGTCCAATGCTTCGTGCCGCGCCTTGATCTTCTTATAGCGCCGATATGCCTCGGCGGCTTTGTCGGACGGACTCTCCCCATCGTCCAGTTGCAGGACGACGGGCTCTCCGTCGTACCCGGTGACGGTCAGTTCCGAGAGCCCCGGATCTGCCTTGAAGGCATATTGGTAGGTCAGCCACAAATCGCCCATCTGCTTATGCGCCTCGCCGCTTTCCTGGCGATCGATGTGATATTGGGCCAGACGTTCCGTCAGGTGCTCGCGGCGGCTCCGCACTTGGGCCAAAAGCTGGCTCTTCAGAGCCTCTTCCTGGCGTTTTTTCTCACGTTGCCGAAAGAGGTCGTCCAACGCCTTTTCCAAATCCTCGGCAGGCTTGGCTTGGTATCCGGGCATGGGATAAACCCAGACATCCTCGGCATGGGTGTTGAAGAGAATCCAGGTGGGATCGGGGAATCCTTGATTCCAGTGACGTTCGAGCTCAGCCAAAGAGCCGCCCGCTTCCAGCCACCGTTGCGCCCAGGGCGGGAAATCGGCCGCATTTTGCGTCTCCAGCGGATTCTTGAGCGGGGGTGGCGGCTGATATGGCATTTTGGGCCAAACCGTCCGGCCGGGCCGGCCCGGAGGGATTTTCCGCCACGCCTCCTCGACGCGCCCCTGAGAGTCCACCAAGATGAGATTGGTGAGATGGCCGGCCAGTTCCACCACCAACTCCGACATGACGGGCTGTCCCCAATCGTCATGGCGTTCTATGGCGATGGTCATCACCCGCTCAAAGGGCGGAACGTCCACTGCGCGAATCGTAAAGGGCACTAGATGCTGCAGCCAGGGGAAGGGCGGGCGCTTGTCGGTTAGCGCGTTGTGTTCGGTGCGATGAATCCGCTGCATTCCTGGCTGCAGGACGAGCAAAATATTTTCCGAGGACCGGTCAGACCTTTTCACGGTCAGCAGCACACGATCGGCTGCCTGCTGCACGCGGACACAGACAGCGCCGATGAGGCGCTGTCGCCAGCGCATTTCAATGGCCCGCATGGCCAAGGCGTCAAATGGCATAGAAACGTCCTCCGCAGACGATGGGTATTAGGATTTCAGCTTATCGTACATGCAGGGATTAGCCAACCGCGGGTACCCCGGTTCGAAAATGTAATACCGGTAGATTTCTCCCAACTCCGGTGGGATAATGATGCCATAAAGGTTGGGCCGAGTTTCTTGTCGGTTCCCGCTATTTTATTGTGTTGGGGAGGGATCCATGTGTCGAGTGACGCGGCGCGGGGGGAAGGAGTGCGCGCGTTATGGCAGGCGCTTCCATCGGCGAGATTTACATCCCGACCTAACTATATCTGGTACGTGGTCGGGACAGTCTGCATAGGGGCTTTCATGGCGGCGGTGGACGCGAGTATTGTGAATGTGGCGATTCCAGACTTGGCCCACTATTACAATGCGACGGCGAGCATCACCGGCTGGGTTCTTATCTCGTATCTATTGACGCTGGCGACATTGTTGACGTTGTTTGGCCGGTTGGCCGACATGCTGGGACGCCGCCCGTTGTACACATTTGGATTTCTGGTCTTCATTGTCGGTTCGGCGGCCTGCGGTGCCGCGCCAAGCATGGGCTTTCTCATCGTCGCTCGGGTCTTTCAGGCAGCCGGCGCGGCGATGCTGCAAGCGAATTCGGTGGCTATTATCACCGCGACGGTGCCGGCCCATGTGCGAGGTCGGGCCATCGGGTTTCAAGGATCGGCACAGGCGGTTGGACTGTCAGTGGGTCCGGCAGTGGGAGGGGCGCTCATCGGTCTCTTCGGCTGGCGGGCCATTTTTTATGTCAATGTTCCGGTAGGCATCATCGGCACCGTCATGGCTGCCCTCATTCTGCCCAAGGACAAGATGACGCAGTCCACCACGACATTTGACTGGTGGGGGGCGCTCTTGTTCAGCCCGGCTTTGGTGGCGCTGATGATGGCGGTCACTGTGGCGCCGCACGTCGGTTGGACCTCCCCCGAGGTGTTGGGGCTTTTCTTGGCGACGATTGTGCTGTTGGTGGCCTTTATTCTCCGAGAGAAGGGCTTCCGTGCCCCCTTGGTGGACGTAAACCTGTTCAAGTTGAAAGTCTTCACCATGGGGAATCTAACCGGACTTTTGAGCTACTTGGTGATGTTTGGCGTCCTGTTCCTAATGCCGTTCTTTTTCGAGCGGGTGAGCAACTTCCCCACGGCGATAGTGGGATTGCTCTTGACGGCAGTGCCCATAGGCATGACGGTGGTTTCGCCACAAGCGGGCGGCCTCGCGGACCGCTATGGATCGCGCATGCTGACGACCGTGGGGATGGCTGTCAGTGCTGTGGGTACAGGCCTCCTGGCCCTTATGATGGGACTCCACGCCAACCTCATTGTGCTTATTGTGGGTCTCCTTCTGGTGGGTATGGGACTCGGCATGTTTACGCCGCCCAACAACAGTTCGGTGATGGGATCGCTGCCAATTACCCGACTCGGGGTGGGAGGCGGCATTCTCAATATGTCCCGCTCCTTGGGGATGGCGTTCGGCACGGCGGTCTCCAGCACCCTGATGGCAGGATTTCTCCTTGCCTACGGGGGCAGACTCATAGGAGGTCCGCGGGCGCCCTGGGTCCCGACGATGCGCTATTCGCTCATGGTGCTGGCGGTTCTTGCGGTCGTGGCGGCGCTGCTATCATTCTTGAAGACCGGTGCGGATGCCCAGCAGCAGGGGGGCGAACGGATCGAAGTGCCTATGGAATTTTAAGAAAATCTGCCGGTTAAGCAGGAAATTCGGCCGATAATCCATAACTTTCCTTTTTAACACCTAGTGTGGCACGAAGACCGCGAAGGTCCAGGGGACTCCGTTCCCTACTATCTCGGGCGCAAAGGGGGATTTTCGACGGTGTGGACGGTCGTCTACATTGCACCGAGCATGGCGGTGGCTGAGAAGGTGAAGCAAGTTCTCTCCACCGAGGGATTGTTGGTGACCTTGAAAACGGTGGAACTCAACGAAGATGGGCGCGGCAGCGTGGAAGTGCGCGTGCCTGAAGGCGAAGCTGAAGAGGCTCATGAGATTCTGGCCGAGCACTTAGGGCGTCTCTAGCAGATCATCAGCGGCGTCCCCCCTGCCACAGGTGGGACCAAGACATGGCGACAAAAGGAGATTGTGGGCGTGCACGTGTACTTGAACGGTCAGTTTGTGGAGGAGAGTCAGGCTGCGGTGTCTATCGACGACCGTGGCTTTCTCTTTGCGGATGGCGTTTACGAAGTGGTTCACATTTATCGCGGAAAGCCTTTTGAGTGGGATCGGCATCTGGCTCGCCTGCACCGGAGCATGGCGGGAATAGGCTTGGAGGGCGTGTCCGACCACGAGTTGGAAGAGGCGCGGGATCGCCTGATTCACGAAAATCCAGCCGATGAGGCCGCACTCTATATTCAAATTACGCGAGGCACGCAACGGCGGACTCATGCGCCGCCGGCGCCGGGCGCGATTCCTCCCACCGTGCTCATGTGGGTGCGGGCTGTGGAACCGATTGCCGCGGAAAAAGTCGCCCAAGGGATCGCCGTCATTACCGTGCCGGACGACCGTTGGGCTAAGGTTTGGATCAAGACCATCGGGCTTTTGCCCAATGTGCTGGCCAAGGGAAAGGCGATTGAGGCGGGCGCGTTCGAGGCCATTTTTGTGCGCGATGGAATGGTCACGGAAGCGACTTCGGCCAACTTGTTCCGGGTCAAGGACGGGATTCTCTACACGGCGCCGGTGACGAACTACATTCTCCCCGGCATCACGCGGCAAGTGGTCATTGAAGTGGCTCGCCAGGCGGGCTATTCCGTGGTCGAGGAGCCGTTCCCGGTGGATGATTTGTATCGGGCGGACGAAGCGTTTCTCACCGGTACGTTGACGGAGGTGTTGCCCATCACCCGTGTGGATGGACACTCCATCGGCGAAGCATCCGGTCCGGTGGCTCGCCACCTGTTGAGCCTTCTGCATCAGCAGGCCGGATTGGTATGAGCCTTTCCAGGGTCGGGTAGACTCGCCCATAAGGAGGCGAGGCTGTGGACCAGGATAGGGATGCGCTCCGCGATGAGGCCCAAGGACATTTTCTGGCCTTGGCAGACATTCTGCGTGATCTGGGATTCGACGATATCTTTGGCCGCATGGCGGAACTGTACTGCGACTTTCGCGACGTTCCGCCAGCGCCGATGTAACCGACAAAAGGGGGTGGTGAGGTGCACGTGGTATTGGTGGAACCGGAGATTCCCCCCAACACCGGCAATATTGCGCGCACCTGCGCGGCCACCAAGACGACGCTCCACTTGGTGGAACCCATCGGCTTTTCGCTCGAGGATCGATACCTGCGACGTGCTGGGGTGGACTATTGGCATCTCGTGACCGTCCAGGTGCATCCGAATTGGGAGGCGGCAACGGCGGCTCTCGAAGGGGCGGGAGCTTATCACTTCTTCACTTCGCACGGCGGGGCGCGCTATACCGACGTGCAATATGGCCCCGATGACGTGCTGGTCTTCGGCCGGGAGTCCACGGGTTTGCCCGACTGGCTCTTGGAGCAGCACCGGGATGCCTGGCGCGTGATTCCGATGGGTCCGGGCGTGCGGTCCCTCAATCTTTCCAATAGTGTGGCCATTGCGGTGTACGAGGCGCAGCGCCAATGGGGATTTTCCCCCCTGACGTCGGTCTGATCGGACGAACCTTCCATATACTGTATGAGGTGGTAAGGGATGTCCTTTGCTGTGCTCTTGATTGCGGGCATGCTGCTGATTGTACTGTCCGCCGATTATTTTACCAACGGAGTCGAGTGGCTCGGATATCGGTTGGGGCTTGGAGAAGGGGTGTCCGGCTCGTTGCTGGCCGCGCTGGGCACAGCCTTGCCGGAGACGTTGGTTCCGCTGATGGCTTTCATTGCGTCCGGCACCGGCGGCGCGCAGCAAGGGATTGGCCTCGGTGCGATATTGGGCGCTCCCTTCATGCTGGCCACCTTGGGTTTTAGTGTCATTGGCGTGGGGGTCTGGCTCGGGGGAAGACGCCGCGAGGGGCTCTCCATTTCCAAGGACGCCATGCTGGGCGACCTGCGTTTTTTTCTGGCGGCCTTTGGCGTAGCCATTGCGGCCGCCTTTCTGCCCCGTGCAGTCCACCCGTTGATAGCGTTGTTTTTAGTTCTGGGTTATGTGGTGCACGCTTGGCGCTTGGTGCGGAGTGGGCGTCCGTCGCAGGAGGAGGCGCCCCCTGACCAACCCCTTCACTTCCAGCATCGCGAAAAGCCTGCCACAGGTGTCGTGTTTCTGCAAGTTGCCGTGGCCTTGTTTGGCCTGATAGTGGGGGCCCACTTCTTCGTGTTGGCGTTGGAGCAGGTGACGGGCTGGGTGCACCTCTCCGGTTTTCTCATTTCGGTGATTGTGACGCCCCTGGCCACGGAGCTTCCCGAGGTCTTGAACAGCGTGATTTGGATCCGGCGGCGAAAGGATACTCTTGCAGTCGGAAACGTGACCGGCGCCATGGCGTTTCAGGCGTCGCTGGTGCCAGCCATGGGCATTTTGATGACCCCATGGCACTTCACGTTGTGGGAGACTATTACGGGTGTGCTGGCCTGGGCGGCCGCATTGTGGACTCTGCAGCGATCGCGCGACGGGGTGCTCCATCTGTCGGAGCTTTTGGCGGCCGGTCTCTTTTACCTCCTCTTCATCGGGCTCATGGTTGCCATTTTGTGATGTATCCACTTGGGGACACTATTTCCAGGACGATATCCGCAAATGGGAGGGGAAACCATGCCAAAATCGCAAGTGCCTGGTAAACTGAAAGCACAATCCAAATCATCACCACCCAAATCCTCGAAGAAGCGCGAGCCCACTCCAGAAGAGTTGGAGAACCTCAGACTCAAAGTCGAGGCGGCACGCGCCTTGGGGCTGTGGGAAAAGGTTGAGGCCGAAGGATGGGGCGGCCTGACGGCGGCGGAAAGCGGACGAATCGGAGGCCTTATGACCCGAATACGGTTTCAGTTGAAGCGCCAGGCCGCGCAGTCTGAAAACTCGCCGCACGCTTAAGAGGAGGCACGTCATTGTATTGGGAAGACCTCACCACCAAAACCTTTCGTGAAGAAGCGCTGGGACGCATCGACACCGCCATTCTGCCGACAGGCAGCGTCGAAGCCCATGGACAGCATTGCCCACTGGGCACGGACAATATGGCGCCCTGGTATTTTTGCCAGCAGTTGGAGGCGCGGTTCCCCGACAAGGTGCTGATTCTCCCACCAATTCCATATGGGCATACTTGGGAACTGGCCAATTATGCGGGAACCATTTCGGTGCCGACCGAGGCGTTTGCCCGCTACGTAGCCGAAGTGGGCAAGGCGGTCCTGACCTGGGGCATTCGGAATATCGTGTTGATGAATGGCCATGGTGGCAACACGCCGGCCTTGAATGCCGTGATGGAGGAGATTGCGGAGCATGGCGGCCAAGCTGTGTTGGTGAACTGGTGGATTGATTACAGCCGCGACATTCTTACCGTTACGGAAGGTCAGGGACACGCCGGTGAGGACGAAACATCGGTCATGTTGGCTATCAGCGGATCCAAGGTGAAGATGGAGGATGCCTCCTTCAACCCGTTTACCGCCAAGTACAAGGTGCGGGCAGTGGGGCTTCACGAGAAAACCTTGCGCCACGCTACGACGGGCGATGGGCGCAATGCGACCCGAGAAAAGGGCGAGAAGATTCTGGAGCTGTGTACGGACCGTATGGCCGAGCTCCTCCAGGATTTATGGGCCGACAACTTATTTACGCGCAAAGATTAGGAAAGGCGGACGAACGTGACCGATATACGATTGGCAGAACGAGTGGCTTCTCTTGCACCGTCCCCCACCATGGCGCTGGACGCCAAAACCAAGGCGCTCATCAGCCAAGGGCTGGATGTGGTGAACCTGACGGCGGGCGAGCCGGATTTTGATACCCCGGCGTTTATCCGGCAAGGCGCGGTGGACGCAATGGAGCGGGGTGAGACACGATACACGGCCGTAGGCGGCACGGTTCGCCTGAAGCAGGCCGTGGTGGCCCGCCTCTTGGAGGACACCACGGTGTCCTATGCTCCCGAGGAGGTGCTGGTGTCGGCTGGCGCCAAGCATTCGCTCTACAATGCGGTGCTCTCATTAACCAATCCTGGGGATGGAGTGCT
>JAKADO010000009.1 GCA_021820485.1 Bacillota bacterium | reverse complement strand
GCAGGGATCGGGGAAGGCATGGTCGGATTGTGTGACACCGCATGGGTCATCCTCAGTACCGGAGTGCGGCTGGAGCAGATTCCCAAGCAGGACCGCCCCTTGATTTTGACCACGTCTCGTCTGATGTCGAATACCCTTATCCCCGCCGGAGGCCTAGTCGTCGCCCTGTGGGGCATGCAGTGGGGATTTTCGGTCCTATTTGCCGGAGCGGCCCTTGTCAAAGGGGCGGAGGTCGTCATCGCGATGGCCACGGCGGTTGGCCGCATCGATGCCGATGCGTGTTGTGCCCGGGCTGCCATGCGGGTCGCGGAAGGATGAGCCGTCACGGTTAATGGGCCGTCCCGGTGGAGTCCAGTGCAGGTTGGGGATAGACGGGTCAAATCGCTTAATCGGCGATAGCAACGAGCTACGCGCACCACCTTTTGAAAATTGCCGAAGAATCTTATCATTTCGCCCCAAAAAAGTGCAGATCGTCCGCCGATTCCAGGCGACCATCAGGAGGTTGTGGTGGTCATTCCACCATGCTGAGCCGCGAGCCCATCTCGGGCCCCGCGGATCAATCCCCATGGCGCTTAATGACCGCATCTCGCTCGCGGCCGCTAAAGGCCAATTCATCAGTCCCCTAAAAGATTGGAAGGCGCGGTCCTAGAGTTGCTCACCCCTCTTATTTTCCATCTGCAATTTTTGCGTAAGGCGTCAACTTCGCAGACTGTGGGTGTATGCTGAATGTAGCGACAATCCATAAAGGAGGTCCTGCAGCGTGGAACTCAAAGCTGCGACGGCGCCGCCCACGTTTCACTCGGTGGCGGAGCAACGCCAATATTTGAAGCAACGCCTGGCCGGCGCATTCCGGCTTTTTGCGCGCTTTGGCTTTGACGAAGGGGTAGCGGGACACATTACGGTGCGCGATCCCGAGCGGACCGACCATTTTTGGGTCAATCCCTTTGGGAGGTATTTTGGGGCTATTCGGGCGTCTGATCTCATCTTGGTCAATCATCAGGGAGAAGTTGTTGAGGGCGAAGGGATGGTCAACGCAGCGGCCTTCACCATTCATGCCGCCGTGCATAAGGCGCGGCCGGACGTCATGGCTGCGGCCCACACCCACTCGATCTACGGCAAGTCCTGGTCCAGTCTGGGGCGTCTTCTCGATCCGATTACCCAAGACTCGTGCATCTTCTACGAAGATCATGCTCTGATGAAGGAATATACGGGGGTGGTGCTGACGCCGGAGGAAGGCCTGCGCATATCGACCACGCTCGGTGCGAAGAAAGCCATTATCCTTCAAAACCACGGCCTTCTCACGGTGGGCCAGAGCGTTGATGAGGCGGCTTTTTGGTTCATTACCATGGAACGCACCTGTCAGGCGCAGCTGTTGGCCGAAGCTGCGGGGCGGCCCCAACTGATTGAACCAGTGTACGCCAAATTGACGCACGATCAGATTGGGTTTCCGCTTGCGGGCTGGTTCAGCTTTCAACCGCTCTGGGAGATGATCGTACGTGAGGAACCCGACTTTTTGGAGTAGGGTGAGGTCGCTGCGGCATGATGGGTCGGAGATCTCTAAGGGCATGTTGCTTGGAACGATTGAAGAGGGGCTGTCTCCAGACAGCCCCTCTGGTAAATTTCCCTCATTCGAAGCTGGCCAGAATTTGACTCCAGGTTGTTTCGTCAACATTCCAGTCCTGATGCACCAAGGGCTCTTCGCGAAACCCGGGAACGAGGGCTTCATAGGGTTCAGACTCTTCTCGGTAGATGAGGCCGGTCACCAGTTCATCGGTGGCGTCCAGTCGCGCCAGAGCCTCGGTGCGGCTGTTGGGGCTGTAGTCCGGGTCCTCTTCCAGATTCACCAAGGTTTTCTTGTACCAGTCATAGGTGTTCACCTTATTGTAGGTGACGCACGGTGAAATGACGTTAATCAGCGAAAATCCCGGATGTTCGATGCCCATCTGAATCAGTCGAGCCAATTGTGGCTGCCAGCTGGAGAACCCTTGGGCCACAAACGTCGCGCCCGCTGAGACCGCCAGCATCAAGGGATGGACGGGACGGTCGATGCTCCCCTTGGGAGTGGTTTTGGTCTTAAACCCGCTTTCGGAGGTTGGCGACGTCTGCCCTTTGGTGAGGCCGTACACGTGGTTGTCCATCACAATATACGTCACGTTCACGTTGCGCCGCAGGGCGTGCATGAAGTGTCCCATGCCGATGGCATACGCGTCGCCGTCTCCGCCAGCGGCCAACACCAAGAGGTCGCGATTGGCCATTTTCAGACCCAAGGCGGCGGGCAGCGTGCGTCCATGGGTAACATGGATGTTGTATGAGTTGATGTAGTTGCCCAGTTTACCCGAGCACCCGATGCCCGCCACGATGGCGGTGGTGCTGGGCTCCGCTCCTACCGCGACCAGCGCCTTTTGCATGGCGGCCAATACGCCGAAGTCTCCGCAACCGGGACACCACCAGGATTTCTCGCTGGTTTTAAAGTCCTGCAATGTGGCCATTAGTGGGTCACCTCCGCATAGCTCAAAAGCGGCTGTGCCGCATTCACGATTTCTGAAGGGAAGAATTGCACCCCGTCATATTTCAACAGGCTGTGGCAACGGGCGTCGTCGTAGACTCCGGCAGCCCTCATCAGCAGCGCGACTTGCCCAGTGGCATTCTGTTCAACAATTAGAATCTGCCCAGCCTTCTCGAAGAGTGTTCCGAACAGCGCTGTCGGGAAGGGCGAAAGGGTGCGAATCCAACTGACGGCGACGCGGTGCCCCTCGGATTCCAGGGCCTTTGCGGCCTCCCGAATGGCGCCCACCGTCGCTCCGACAGCCACGAGCACCAAGTCGGCATCTCGAGGGCCTTCCCACTTAATGCCTTCGCGCAGTTCGTGCACCTTCTGAATCTTGGTCAACCGCTTTTCCATCATGCGGATACGGTTTTTCGGGTCCTCCGACACTTTGCCGCTCGGCTGGTGCTCGACGCCGGTCGCCAGGTACTGGCCATTGAGGCTGCCCGGGAGCGAGCGGGGGGAAATGCCATCTTCGGTAAATTCGTAGCGATTGAAGGCGTCGGTTCCCAAGTCCAAGAGTTCCTTGGGGCTCATGATGGGGCCGCGGCGGATGTCCACGGCGGGGCCGTTCAATGAGGCCCGATCGACGCTCTGGGACCACAAGGACAGTGAGAGGTCGGTGGCGATGAGCACCGGTGTCTGCAATTGGTCGGCGATGTTGAACGCCTCATAGCCGTCTTCGAAAGCCTCTTCGAGCGAGCTGGGCGCAAACACGACCCGGGGTCCCTCTCCGTGGCCACCGTTGATAATGGCCATCAAGTCCGACTGCTCCTGTTTGGTGGGCATGCCTGTCGACGGGCCGCTGCGCTGGGTGTCGACAATGACGACCGGAATTTCCGCCATGGATGCGAGCCCAATGCCTTCTTGCATCAGGGAAAAGCCCGGGCCTGAGGTGGCCGTCATGGCGCGGGCTCCGGCATATCCCGCCCCAATGCAGGCCGTGATGGAGCCCAGTTCGTCCTCCATTTGCACGACGGCACCGCCCACGAGCGGGAACCACTTGGTAAGTGCCTCCATAATATCGGTAGCCGGGGTGATGGGATACCCGCACATCAGACGGCAGCCGCCCGCAATAGCACCCAAGGCAATGGCGTCGTTGCCGGTAATGACCAGTCGGTCGCCCGGCACCGGAGCATCCAGCTTCAACTGGGACAATCCCCCAAATTCGTCCTTGATGCGGTTGAAGCCATCCATTAAGGCCTCTTGGTTGGCTTTGACAATCTCGTCGCCTTTGCGGGAGAACTTTGATTCTACGTATGCGAGGAAAGGTTCGGCTGGCAAATTCAACAGCGCGGCCGAAGCCCCCACCGAAACCATGTTGCGCATGACCACTGAACCGTGGGATTTGGCGATATCGGTCAGGGGCATGGCGATGAGAGTGGCTCGAACATTCTCGGGAAGGATGGGGCCGAAGGCGCTGTCGGCTAGAAGCAAGCCGCCGTTCAATTCCCATCCATGCTTGTTGATGGTTTCCTGATTCAGGGCCACTAAGATGTCAGTCGCTTCGGTGGCTGCTTCCACCCGCTGGCTGGCGATGCGGACCTTGTAGGTGGTATGTCCGCCCTTGATGCGCGATGAAAAAGACTTGTAGCCATAGACGAAATAACCCATGCGGTTGGCGACTGTCGACAGGACGTCTCCGGTGGAGTCAATGCCTTCGCCCTGTTCTCCGCCAATCTTCCAGGCAATCATGACTTGGAATGCCTCCTCTGCGTAAAACATCTCTGAAAGTCTTCTTGATATTAATGCAATCCTACGCAAGAGGAAATGGAAAACGCGCCTTTTTTCACACCAATGGACAGGGAATTTTTCGCAGTGAGGTTGGGGCGGAGAACCTCTAACAGAGGCCTTCAATCGGACGACCCCGGGGTTAATTCCCCGGGGTCGCTGTTAGTGAGGAGTGTGGATGTCTTGGAGCGTCCCTTCGTAGAGTGGTGCCAAATGCCTGATCGCATTGTGCGCGCGGGTGACGAATTCCGCACTTTTAAGAATGGGGTTATCGCGGTCGAACGAGATGCCCAGCGTAAATCCGTGGCTTTTCAAAGCGGTTTTATGCAAGACGTCCCGGATGCTGTCTGGCGTCAATGTGTCGATGTTTTGCCCGCCGTGGCCATGATCATCCTGATAGTAGTAGATGGGTTCCGGATCCTTCAACTGGAAGGCCTCGGTTCCGCGGACGGCTACATACTGCAAAAACGCTTGCTTGTCCTCGTCACTCTCCGGTTTGATGGCAAACCGGACGAACACGGAGTCCAACGTGATTCCGACTTCGAAATGGGCGTACCGCTTGTACCCGCGCTCAGACCGGGAAAACGCAACCCAGGTGTCATCGGGAGGGTTGACCCGACGTCGGGCATGTGATGCCGTGTGCGGGTACATGGCGTGTCCCGTGATTTCTTGCAGGCGCGGGGCCAAATCGTCGCCCAGCATGGCCAATTTGGGGCGCACCAATGTACGCAGCGCGCTCATGCGCTCGTGGAATTCAGGAATTAAAAAAACGTCAAAATCCATTTTGGCAAATCCGGCAAACTGATACATGGCAGAGTCCTTTCTTGGGCGCGGAAGGGATTATACAGCCATGGTATCAAGACAGGCTGGAAATCACAACCTGACCTAGACGTACGGAAAGGGATTTCGTGCGGATCTCGCGAATACACGGATGCAGGAGGGATATTCGTGCGGCAGGAGATCGCCTTTCGTGCCGGGGGGATTCGGACCGATTGCCACAAGGACACGCGCTTTCACGAAGGCGGTGAAGAGGCATGACCAGCCGTCTCATTCCGATTGCCTTGGCGGTGGTTGTGGTCATGGCGTTTCGCGTGCGGCGGACCATGAGCGAGCAGGTTTATCGATCCGCAACCATATGGAGCCGTGTGGTGTTGCTCTCCCTACTGGGGCTTTTTGTGCTTGTGGTGGAAATGCATTCGGTAACGAGTCTGGCGGGGGTTGCTGTGGGCCTGATTCTTGGCCTCGTATTGGGCGGTTACAGCCTTCGGCACACCGCTTTTCAAAAAAGTGTTGATCCGCCGCGCTATAAGACCAATCCCTACATAGGCGCCGTGGTTGTGACGCTGTTTGCAGTCCGCATCCTCTATGATGCGATGCTGGCTCATGCGCGCATCAGTCATCCCGGCCCGGTCAATCCGTTTGCTGCGTCGTGGCTAGCGGCGTTGCTTTATTTCCTCTTTGTTGCGTACTGGGATGTTTATTACATCGGGCTGATTCGGTTGTTGGGACAACCGCGGCGACCGCATCAGCCTGGCTGAGGAGCGGGATCGCATGAGCCTCATATCACGGCTTGGGCAAGTGAGCGTGACCGTTCGGGATTTGGCCTGAGCCACACATTTTTATCGGCATGTGCTTGAGCTTCCCTATCTGGGGGAGGCGCCCCGCATAGCGTTCTTTCAGTGTGGCGAGGTGCGGGTCATGTTGAGTCTGCCGGAGTCGGGCACCTTATCAGGGACCAGTTCGGTAATTTATTACCAGGTTCATGATTTGGATCAAGCTGTTCATGCGTTCAAGGCCAAAGGGGTCGTCTTCTTGGACGATCCGCATGAATTGGACGCTTCGGAGGAATTGCCGTGTGGATGGCCTTTTTTCACGATTCGGAAGACAATCTCGTGGCTCGCCAAAGTGAGGTGCCGGTGTTCTAAAAAGGCTCTTCGACCGGGTTGCCGGTCGAAGAGCAGAGATTTACTGCAAGGCCCTGAGGTTCTCGACGAGGTCGGCTTGTGCAGCCTGTCGAACCAGTGGTTTCTGGGAGGTCAGCATGACGAGGTTCATGGCAATGGCAATGATGCGGTAGGTTTGTAGGAAATCGGCGTCGAGCGGCGCATCGGCTTGATATCCTGCCAGTAGTGCTTCACGCTCGGTCGGGTTCCATCGGCGCAGATCCCAGGCAGGATGGCTGATAAAGGCGTCGCCAAAGTCGATAAGGCCTTCATATGCACCGGAAATGGGATCAACAAAGGTATGTGTGGGTCCCGGATTGGAATGGACGGCTGCTCGAAGCGTTGTCCGGGGCAGAGCGTCAACGGCCAGCTGAGCGATCTGTTCCGGCGAAAGGTGAGGAATGTCCCAAGGCGCCTCCGCCTCGCGAAGATGGGCGACCGCATCCTCGAGCGCTTCGGACACGTGGGCGGAAAAAGCCTCGGGGGTGTCCTCCACAGGGAAGAGGGCGGTGGCGCGCAGGGGTTCTTGCGGGATGCCATGAATTGAGCGAAGGGTTCGGCCTAGTTCAAACAGCATGTTGTGGCGGGCCTCCGCATCAAGACTTGCATGGACGACCGCAACGCCGGGGATGCGTGTCATGACCGTATATTCGACGGATTCATCCTTCCCGTACCCCAAAACTTCTGGGACGGACGCCCCGCTTGGCTGAAGCGCTTGAAGAAAAGCGACCTCCTTCGCCAAGCTGGTTCGTGGGCGCAACCGGTGTGGGCGCTGGGTTTTCACGATGATGCCATCGTCGATTACGTAGACGCGGGCTTCGCCGCCGGATTCGTCCACTTGGGTCACGGCATCGGCACGGGGAATATGGCGGCGCGTTAAGGACAGCACCAATCCGGGATCTAGCACCGGGTCCGGAGCGTGCGGCTGTAAGTACACGTCTTTCGGCATCTCTGGGGTCTCTCCTCTTCCGAGAATGTCAACGATTCCTAGCCTATCAGGGCAAGCGCCGTTATGCGAGTGCCTCGTTGCAGCTTGTCAAAGTCATGTAAAGGTTGTATCACCCCTTCTCGTGTAGTACAATAAAAAGCCTTCTTATATGGGCCGGTTTCAGATTATTGAAAGGATTGTTATTGTGCGGGTATTTCGAGATTTAATGTGGTTTTTCAAAGCCCACCAAAGGCAATACATCGCCGGAATTTTCTATCTGATCATCGTATCCCTGATTTCCTTGGTTCCACCGGCATTGGTGGGCATGGTGGTGAATCGCCTTACGCGCCATGCCATGACCGTGGGGTTCTTGGTGCTGATGCTGGCGCTCATTGCGGCCGTGGCTCTCCTTTCCTATGGGCTCCGCTATCTATGGCGGATCCGGCTGTACGGAGGCTCCATCCTCCTCGCCACCGAACTGCGGGATCGCTTGTATCGCCACTTTACGCAACTGTCCCCTGAGTTCTATCACCATCACCGGATCGGCGATTTGATGGCGCATGCCACCAACGATGTGAACGCGGTCCAGGAGACGGCCGGGGACGGGGTATTCATGATGGTGGATGCCGTGGTCAGCGGAGCGGTGCTCATAGCGACCATGGCCCTCTCCATCAGTTGGAAACTGACCGTCATCTCCTTGTTGCCGCTGCCGATCATGGCGTTCGTGATCTCGCGCTACGGACGCATGCTGCATGATCGGTTCATGGTTGCGCAGGAGGCCTTTTCGGACATCAATGATCGGGTGCAGGAGTACATTTCCGGTGTTCGGGTGGTCCGCGCGTTCGGACAAGAGGCGTGGGAACGTCAGAACTTTGTCGAATTGTCACGGGACGTGGTCAGCAAAAATGTAGCGGTCGCTAAAATTGACTCGCTCTTCGACCCGACCATTTCCGTCATCATTGGCGTGTCCTATTTCCTGTCTTTGGCGGTGGGCGCGCTGTTTGTGGTGCACGGTCGCATGAACTTGGGAAGCCTAACCACCTTTACGCTCTATTTGGGCCAGCTCATCTGGCCGATGATGGCCTTCGGATTTCTCTTTAATGTGGTGGAACGGGGCAGCGCATCGTACGATCGCATCCAAACTTTGCTCAATATCCAACCGACGGTGGTGGATGCCCCCAATGCCCTCGTGGGCGTGCCTTCCGGCGACATTCAGTTTCAGATTCCCGCCTTTCAGTATCCAGAGAGCGAGCGGCATGTGCTGGAGCGCATTGCGCTGACGGTGCCGACCGGATCGACGCTTGGGATTGTTGGACGTACGGGGGCTGGCAAAACCACCCTGATGCGGCTCTTGCTGCGGGAATTTGATATTGATGAGGGCGACATCACCATTGGCGGCACGTCCATTTATCAGATGCGCCTGCACGCGTTGCGGCAAGCGCTCGCGTATGCGCCGCAGGATGACTTCCTATTCTCGATGACGATTCGCGAGAATATTGCCTTTCAGAAGCCCGACGCCTCGATGGACGCCGTGGAAGAGGTCGCCCGCATCGCCAGCATTCATGACGACATTCTCCGTTTTCCCGATGGCTACGACACGGTGGTGGGCGAGCGCGGCGCCACTCTCTCGGGGGGCCAAAAGCAGCGCATCTCCATTGCGCGGGCTTTGTTGGCGGACGCTGAAATCCTGTTGTTGGACGACACATTGTCGGCGGTGGACGCCCGGACGGAAGCTGCCATCCTGTCCGCCTTGAAAAACAACCGGGATCGCCGCACCACTCTTGTTGCCACGCACCGTCTGAGCGCGGTCGAGCATGCCGACCAAATCATTGTGCTGGAGCATGGACGGATTGTGGAGCGCGGCACGCACGCCGAGCTTATCGCGCTGGGTGACCGGTATTACGACATGTATCAGCGTCAGCAATTAGAAGCATTGGTGGAGCAAGGAGGGCAGGTCGGATGAGTATCGAATCTCTCGAGTCCCAGGGCGCGCTGGTTAGCCGAGGAACCTTCTGGCGGCTGATGCGCTATATGATGCCCCACAAGCTCAGGCTGGCGCTCGCGTTGCTGTTGCTCGGCGCGGCTACGGCGACCGACGTGCTGCAGCCCATTCTGATTAAGGTCTTCTTGGACCGATATCTTATTCCGCGCCATTTTCCCGAACAGCGGCTCATCGATTTGGGGGCGGCCTATCTCCTGTTGGTGCTGTTGACAGCTGCATTCAATGTGGTGCAGCTGCTGCTGTTTCAAATGTTGGCTCTGGACATCATTCAACGTCTCCGCGTTGACCTCTTCGACAAGGTGCAGCAACTGGCGCTCTCCTTCTTTGACCAGACGCCGGTCGGGGTCTTGGTCTCCCGCATCACCAACGACACGGAAGCCATCTTGGACATGTTCATGACGGTGCTGTCCACGTTTGTGCAAAACATCACCATCCTGGTGGGCGTCATGGTGGCGATGTTTGCCCTGAATGTCCGGCTCGCGCTCTATTGCCTCGTGCTGGTGCCGGTTATCGGGGCGGTAATGTGGATGTATCAGAAGGTGAGTAGTCCCTTGTTCCATACGGCGCGCCAACGGCTTTCGTTGTTGAATGCCAAGCTGAACGAGTCGCTTCAGGGAATGAGCATCATTCAAGCCATGCGGCAGGAACCTCGATTGCGGCAAGAGTTTGGTGAGTTGAATGAGTCCTACCGCAAGGTGCGATACCGCAACACCCAAGTCAACGGGATTCTGCTGCGGCCGTTGACGGAGGTCATTTATTTGGGCGCATTGATGTTGGTGTTGGCCTATTTCGGCGGCGAGTCATTCAGTCGCGCGGTCAACATTGGCGTGCTGTACGCCTTTGTCAGCTACTTGAGCCGCTTTTTTGAGCCCATCAACAACATGCTGCAGCGCCTCAATTCCTTTCAACAGGCCATGGTGTCGGCCAGCCGGGTGTTTCAAATTTTAGACAATCCCTCCCGGCGACCCATGGCCGAAGGTGAGGGAGAGCCTGTCATCACTCGAGGGGAAGTGCGGTTTGAGGATGTTTCTTTCTCCTATGACGGGACCGAAGAAGTCCTGAAGCACATCAGCTTTACCGCCAAGCCCGGCCAAACCGTCGCGCTGGTGGGCCATACCGGCAGCGGCAAGAGTTCCACAATCAACCTTTTGATGCGCTTTTACCCTGTGGTGAAGGGGCGCATTACCATCGACGGAGTCGATTTGAGGCAATATTCCGATGACGAACTGCGCTCCAAGATGGGGCTCGTGCTTCAAGATCCGTTTCTCTTTGTCGGGGACGTGACGTCAAACATTCGTCTGGGCGATCAGCACATTTCTGACGACAGCGTGCGTCAGGCGGCGGAGTTTGTCCAGGCGGATCAGTTTATCGATCGGCTGGCGGGCGGCTATCATGCGCCGATTGGCGAGCGGGGGGCGACGCTTTCCACGGGGCAGCGCCAGTTAATCTCATTCGCTCGCACGATGGCGCATGATCCGGTGATTTTGGTGCTGGATGAGGCGACGGCCAGCGTTGATACGGAAACCGAAGATGCCATTCAGGCGGTGCTGCAAAAAATGCGCCACGGCCGCACCACCATTGCCATTGCACACCGCTTGTCGACGATTCAGGACGCGGATTTGATTTTGGTTCTTCATCATGGCGAGGTGGTCGAGCGGGGCACTCATCAGGAATTGTTGTCCAAGAAGGGGCTCTATCACAAAATGTATCTCCTGCAGCAGGGCGGCCTTCAGGACTCGGCTTCATGACAAACGGGGGCGTGGCCCCCGTTTGCTCTATCCCAAGACATCGTCTGTCAATACGGATTCCACCATGGTGTCCATATCGAGCGGCTTATCCAGCCGGTCATCGATGGTGACCGTGGTGATGACCCGATCTACCCCGCTGTAAAAAGGCGACTGGTGCATGGCCTCCACAACCGGGAGAATGTCGTCCAAATCCCCTTCCAGCAGGGTTGCCGTCGGCGTCAATACGCTATCCACACCCATGGCTGATGCGGCAATCTCGAAGCAGTCCTGCACGTAGCTGGAGATGCTGGCTTCATCGGTACCGATGGGAAGAACTTTGACTTCGACAACTGGCATGCGATCGGCCTCCCCGTTTGAAAAGTTCGATGCCCAAGGGATAGCCTCTCCGAAAAGATTCCTCATCAGTCGTCCGATGGGCCATAAGTAAAGGGCGTTTCTCCGGCCATAACCCGGGTGATGGTGTTGTCGCCGTCGACGTAGACCAGACGCGGCGACAGTCCCATCCGAATTTCCTCCATGCTGTAATGACCATAGGCCATGACAATGACGAGGTCGCCGGGTTGAAAATGCCGGGCAGCGGTGCCGTTGAGGCACAGCGATCCGGGATTTTGCCGATCCTCGATCACATAGGTGACCCAATGGGTTCCATTGTTGATGTTGGTGATGTGGACAAACTCATTGGGCAGGATGTCGGCCGCCTCGCACAGGGCATATCCCAGGGTCAGGCTGCCGACATAGTTGAGATTGGATTCGGTGACCGTGGCTCGGTGAATTTTGGACTTCAGCATTTCTCGAAACACAGAATCTCTCCTCCCGTGCGCATCGAGGACGGGGATGCGCTCCTCGCCGTGGAAAAGTCTGGAAGACGGAAAGCGCAGGCCAATCCCGTTGTGGTGCGGTTCCTGTTCATCCTATGCCGCCACCGAGCGAAGGTTGCCTCCGGCGCATAGAAAGAATTCCGGGGTGAGAGTCTAATGCGGGAGATGGCTTGCCCGATTTCTCAAATTTTTCACAAGGAAGGGACGCTTATGGAGGACCACGAGCAGCAACACCACGACAAGAAACATGCAGTCAAGCCAATGCGCGAGCATCCCAAGCCCCCGATGGGTCAGATCAACTCGCTCAATCAGGCGGTTCGCCAGGAACTATGGTATGTGGATACGATGGTCGCATCACCGTTCCGCACTGTCCGGCGGCAGCTGCAGTCGTCTCGCGGGGCCTGGGCACAGGGGGCCGATGAGGCGGTCTGGGCATTGGAAGGGATGGCGCGGCTGCCCATCAAGCTATTGCAGTCGGCATTTGGTGAGCCCATGCCGTCAACCGGAGCCGTCGAAACTGCGACGAACGGCCAGGAGCAACGCGAATAGGGAATGGGGACGCGTGATTGGTCCAGCAAGATGAGCCGTTGAATACGCCGCTTCCGCGTTATAATGGGTGGCGAGGTGAAGAGGATGGCCCCGCGAGAATTTTCCGTTCGAGCTGCCGTTCCCGAGGATGCCGAGGCAATCACGCGGGTTCATGCGGCGTCGTGGCGCACCACCTATGCGGACCTTGTTTCCCCTGCCTTCTTCGATGAATTCTTTGACCAACGCCTCGACGACCGCATTGCCTCGCGCGAAGCGCGGCTGCGCAAGCCCGGTGTGAAATCATGGGTGGCGACGACGCTGGGAGGCTACATCGTGGGGTTCATTGACGGCGGACCCGCCCGGAGCGAAATCCCCGCCTATCCGGCCGAACTCTATGCCATTTATCTGCTCAAAGGGTGGCAGGGCACTGGGATTGGCCGCCGATTGACGGGCACGCTGGCCGCCTCGTTTATGGCCGAAGGGCAAACCCGTATGATGGTCTGGGTACTGGCTCAAAATCCCGCTCGCCATTTTTATGAGCGGCTCGGCGCCTCCTATCTCACCACTGCGCCTATCGCCATTGGAGAACGCACCTTGGATGAGTGCGCCTATGGCTGGGATGACATTTCGGCTCTGCTCACAATCCCCTTAGAAGAATTATAATGGGTCTATGAAGATGAATGTGGAAGAGGAATCACCGCGCTACCGCCTTGGTGCGAGCGACATACTCCTGTCACCGATTGGCTTGGGCACCTGGCAGTTTAGTCAGGGGCAGGGAATGGTCGGCAAGTTTTGGCCTCGGCTTGACCCGGCCTTAATGCTGTCGATTGTTGAGGAAGCCTATCGGCATGGCATCAATTGGTTTGACACCGCGGAAGTGTACGGAAAAGGACAGTCGGAAGAGGCGCTGGCGAATGCGCTCGACGAGCTCAAGATTGGGCCCGGCGATGTGGCCATTGCGACAAAATGGTGGCCCTTGCTGCGCTCTGCCCGTAATTTGGAGTCCACCATCGGAGAGCGGCAGCGCCGCTTGCATCATCGTCCGATTACGCTCTATCAGATTCATCAGCCCTTTTCGCGCTCCTCCATTAGGGACCAAATGCGAGCCATGGCGAGACTTTTGGACCAAGGACTGATTCGCCATGCGGGCGTCAGCAACTTCTCGGCAGAGCAAATGGTGGAGGCGCACAAGGCACTGAAGTCCCACGGCCACACACTAATGTCCAACCAAGTCCGTTACCATCTGCTCGACCGGCGCATCGAAACCAACGGCGTCATGGCAGCCGCCCAGGACTTGGGGATCAGCATCATCGCCTATTCTCCCTTGGCACAAGGACTTTTGACCGCAAAGTTCCACAGCGGCGACGCCAAGCCTACCGGCATGCGCCGATTGGATCCGCATTTCAAGCCGCAGTCCCTCGAGAAGACGCGGCCTCTCATCAACGCGCTCGCGGAGCTGTCCGCACAATACCAGGTCAGCCCGGCACAAATCGCCCTGAATTGGATTATCACCTACCCCGGGGATGGTGTGATGGCCATTCCTGGCGCGACGCGCGTGAGCCAAGCGGCTCAAAACGCCGGAGCCATGGGATGGCGCCTTTCCGCCAGCGACCGTGAGGCATTGACCCGCATCAGCGCAGAAGTACTCTCCTAAATTTTTTCTCATGACCAGTCGGCCGGATCGGGCCAGGCTGGCATGTCTATTCCTCCGTGTCCTGGCGTAAGGATGTGGAAAGAGGAATCCTCACGGCCAGGCGAGAACTTGTCTGGGAATCTTGTGGGGAGGTTTGACGATGCAGACGTGGCTGTCCTTGTTTTGGGGGTTTTTCAAAGTCGGAATTTTAGGGTATGGAGGTGGGCCGGGCTCTATTTCCCTCATCCAGGTGGTCACGGTGGATGGAAACCATTGGATGACGAACCAACAGTTTGCGGAAATGCTGGCAGTCGGCAATGCCCTGCCCGGACCTATCGCCACGAAGCTGGCGGCCACCATCGGCTATCAGGTGGGGGGGCCGGTCGGGGCGGTCTCCGCCCTTGTGGGAGTGGTCTTGCCGTCGTTGGTGTTGATGCTGGGTCTTTACCGCGTGCTTCTCATCTATCGGTCCAACCCTTATATTGCCGGGTTGATTCGCGGCGTCAAGCCGATTGTCATTGTGCTGTTGCTGCTCTTGATCATTGAGCTGATACCGACGTCCTTTCCGAAGGATCGGTGGGTGTTGCCGGCGGTGTTTTTTGCCGGAGGATTTGTCGCGATGTATTGGTTGAAGGTGCCTGCTGTATGGGTGATTTTGGCCTCAATGGCCGGAGGAGCGTGGTTCTTGCGTTGATGCGGCGACTCGGAATGACCCGTGACTTGTGGTGGATGACCTTCGCACAGGGCTTGTGGGGACTGGGTTTTGGCCTGTACGGGCTGCTCTTTCCCCTCTATATCGAAAAGCTGGGCGGCGGACCGGTGGTTGTCGGACTTCTGACGACCGTTGCCGGCATCATCACGGCATTGGTGGTTCTTCCGGGGGGGTGGCTTTCCGACCGCGTAGACCGCCGCACCATCCTTCTCTGGGGATGGATTGTGGCGATTCCCGTTCCCTTTCTGTTTGCCGCGGCGCCACACTGGGAATGGCTTATCCCGGGTGTCGTGCTGTACTTTGGTTCGGCTTTTTCAACCCCGGCCATGCAAGCGGTGATTGTCTCCGAAGCCCCGCCGAAACATCTCTCAACCGCGTACAACGTGGTGATGAGCGTGTTCGGCGCCGGCATGGTTCTCGGTCCCACGCTGGGCGGCTATTTGGCCTCGCACTATTCCTATCAATTGGTTTTCGTGCTGTCAGGCATACTCTATGGAATTTCGACGTTGGTCATGATGCGGATCAAGCCGCATCCGGCAGAGGTGCGAACGCGGCGACAGATCGAGTGGCGTCCGCGCACGCGCCCGCGCTTTTTCCAGTGGATGATCTTTTCGGCCGTCTTGGCGTCGGTCCAGGGTATCGCGTGGCCATTTGTGGTACCCTATTGGAAAAGTGTGGGACACTTGTCGGTTGAAACAATTGGGGTACTGGGCTCGATCGCGATTCTGGCAGCGACTTTGACCGGTCCCTTTTGGGGCCGCATCGGCGAGCGCTTGAGTCTTCCCCGTGCGCTGGGCGCCGGGCTGGGACTCTTGGTGGTGGGATGGATGGCGCTCTTATGGGCGCCGGAGTCCATTGGCTGGGGCATCTTCTCGGGACTGATGCGCGGAATGGGTGAAGGCTCGCGAGGACTGCAGGGGGTAGCTGTGGGCCGTGTGGCGCGACCGGGCGAGACCGGGACGGCCTACGGACTCTTCAACCTCGTGACCGAGTTGGCCGGTGCCCTGGCTCCCCTGCCGGGTGGATTCTTGTTCAGCCATTGGGCATATGCGCCGCTGGTGGTTGCGTCGTTCTGTACGGCGCTCATCGCTTGGTGGCTTTGGAATGGACTGCCAGGGCGACCGACCCCGGTGCCGCCCGTGACCACCTAGGAGGACGCAGTGCTGAAGCGCATGTTTTTAGCCTTTTTGCTGGTGCCGCTGGTCGAGCTGGTGCTGATTTTCGTTCTGGCGCACTTTCTCGGGTGGGGTATCACCATTGCCCTCACAGTACTCTCTTCGTTGGTGGGAGCCTATTTGGCCCGTCGGAGCTGGCGCAGTTGGTGGGGACTCGTGCGCGAGGAATGGGGGCGGGAGGGGTTCCCGGTCCATCGCTTGGGCGAGGGAGCCATTCTTCTCACGGCCATGGCGTTCATGATTACGCCGGGTCCGTTGACTGGCGTGCTGGGCATCCTGTTCACCATTCCCGCCATTCGCGAACGGGTGTCCCGCCTGTTGGTGCGATGGATCAGCGACCGCTTGCTGGGACGATTCTGGCGCTGAAAAAGAGGAAAAGGGTCGATTTCTCGGGAAAACGAGAGAAAATGCTCGACGAAGTGAGTGACACCCGATGTGGACCCAAGAAAACCGAAAGAGCGCCCAAATCACCGCGGTTGTCAACGGGTGGCCCCACGCGGTTCAGGATATTGAACGCGCGGTGTACTCCGCTTTGAACCTTGCCGACCGGGTCTTGATTCTCCTTCCAGATCTGCTCTCTCCCTATGGTGTCGAAGATTTTGAGGGCGTGCCTGCCGAGGTCGCGCGTTTGCCGTTCTGGGGGAGCTTTGCGTCACTGAGGAACGAACTCATGGGGCTCGTGGGGACTCCCTGGGTGTTTTTCCTGGATGGGGGCGAAGAGTTTACCGTCATGGACCGGGCGGACGTGTTCCAAGCCCTGGGTTCGGACAACCTGCAGGCCTTCTGCATGACGGTGCAGACATCCGATCCCGAAGAGGAGGTTCGGCTTTTCCCCGTTTCGCCGGTGGTTCGTTTTGGTGGGAGGATTTGGCCGCAAATCGAGGGAAGCTTGATGGAATTTGGCTATCCTGTATCTTCGTTAAGCGCGCGTATCTCGCGACGCGGGGGAACGTCGGAATCCCTAGCTGATGCTACTCGGCGGTTGAGGGCCTCTGTGGCGGATGTCGGACGGGCGGCCCTGGAGGACTGGCGGGTGCCGCTGGTCCAGGCCACTCTCGATTGGGGCGAGCGTCGTTTTGAGGATGCTCGCGAGCGCCTGGCGGCGATGTCGGGGAGCGCGCCCGAGGAAGCGCTTCCGCTGCTCGAAGGACTGACCGCGTCCGCATGGCTTGCGGAAGGACATTATGAGGCCGCCTATCAAGCGGTCAACAGCGCGCTGGAGCGGACTCCCAGCCGGGCTGACCTTTGGTCCTTGGGAGGTCGCGCTCTCACGGCGCTGGGACGGCACTCCGAAGCCTCCAATTATTTCCAACGAGCAACCCGTGCCGAGGAAATCCCACTCCCCTACCTGGAGCCAGGCTACGCGACGTTTGGCGCCCGCTTGCGGCGCAGCCAGGCTGACATCCGAAGCGGAAACGTGTCGGGTGGGCTGGCGAGACTCTTCGCGCTGCTTCAGGAACATCCCCGCTATCGATCGGCCTGGCAGGCGGTGCTCGCCCACCTCGGGCCTACGCCCCCTGATGAGGTGTTCACCACCATGGCGGCGGTGGTGCCTCCCTCGCAAATTCGACAATTTTTTAAAACAGTGACCTATCCGACCAAAGAAGAACAGCGTATCCGAGATTGGCTTAAAAACCATTAATTTTAAGGCGAATTTCTTGCTAAATTCTTCATCCAAAAGCAGGAAATGGAATAAAGCTGTCGAAAGGTGAAGTATCGGAAGAACAAATTCCGACATGGGGGGGTTATCATGTCGAGTAAATCGCTGGCTTTCTTTCAGGACGGACAAGCGGTTGAATTGTCTTCTCCTATCTTTGCCCGGCCTCGCAGCAAGAGGCGGGGGCGACGCAGTGAATCGGACCGCTATTTTCCGAACGGTATGGTAAAGCCGACCCGCGACGAGCTGCTGCAATTCATACTTACCCATGTGCTGTACCAGGTCGATGCGACCGTGGGAGGACCCATCTTTTGCAAGCACATCATGAAACCGAACCGAGAGCGCAATCGTGAAAGCATGTATCACGTGGTCCTTGGACCACATGCCTGGACCGGTGTATGGGAAGTGGTTGGAAATCGCCGGATGTTTGACATTCGCGCGGAGTATCTGCCCAACGAAAGTACGTGGGTTCCGCAAATTCAATTGTCTCCAGGCAACTACATCGGTGTGGATAATCTTAATGGCATTGAATTGGACCCCATTCGGCTAAGACGAGAAGTAATTCGGCGCGGCTTCGCCACGCCGGAAGAGTATGACCGCTATACCGGCGGATTGGCGGAGCGGTATCGGGCGATTCCCTTTGCTGAACGAGGAATCTGGATGTAGGGGGAACCGGGATGCGGTTGGATTTCAGTGCTTTCGGCGGCATCATTTTTGGTGTGGTGGCTCTAGTTGGCGGATTTGTGCTGGAGGGCGGCCGAGCCGGGGCGCTATTGCAGGGAACGGCGGCCATGATTGTGTTTGGCGGCACGATTGGTGCCACCGCGGTCGGCTTTGCCCTGGAGGAGTTGAAACAGGTGCCTCGACTGTTTCGCATGGGCCTAACACGGTCGAACTTTGACCCCGTGCAACTCATCGAGCAGTTGGTCCGGTACACAGATATTGCGCGACGCCAGTCGCCCTTGGCCCTGGAACCGGAAATCGCCATCGCTAACGACCCCTTCCTCGAGAAAGGGCTCCAGTTGATTGTGGACAATGCCGACCCCACCTTCATGCGGCAAATGATGGAGACTGACATCTATGCGCAGTCCAGTCAGCAGAAGATGGGGGCGTCCATTTTTGAAGCGGCCGGCGGGTATGCGCCCACCATGGGGATTGTAGGAACCATTATGGGATTGGTGCACGTCCTCGGGGAATTGTCAGGCAACCCCAACCAGTTGGCATCGGCCATTGGCCTGGCCTTCATTGCGACGCTGTACGGGGTCGCCAGTGCCAACCTGATCTGGTTGCCGTTGGCCGGAAACCTGAAGAACAAGGCCAAGCATGGCACGTTGATGCGCCAGATTGCCCTGGAAGGACTGTTGTCCATCCAGCAGGGCATGGCGCCTTCCATGCTGCGGGACAAATTGATGAGCTTCATTCGTCCGTCCGGTGGTCCGGGGGCTGGGAGTGCTGACAGCGCCGCCACCCCTGTTGAGGAGGTTCAGGTGTCATGATGGAGGAAGAGCACGAAGAAGGCGGGGGTGGCGAAGGCGGTGGCATGATGCGTTGGCTCATCACTTACGCCGACTTGATTACCCTGCTTCTGGCCTTCTTCATCGTGCTCTATGCCATGAACCGTACGGAGCAGATTAAGTTTTCGCTGGTGGCTCAAGCGTTGGCGCAGAACTTTGACGCCAACAGCATCGTTGGGAGCTCGCCAGGGCCGTCGATTGTGACAGGCAACAGCGGCACCCACACGACGCGGGCCGAGCAGCAGCAGCTGCAATCGCTGAGCCGGCTGGAGACCAAGCTGCAGCAGGCGATCGACAAGGCGGGTCTGGCCAGTTCAGTGACCGTATCGAGCAATGTCCGCGGCGTCGAGGTGAGCCTCGACGCAACGACCTTGTTTAAGCCGGGATCAGCGGTACTGTCTCCGTCCGCGCAGGCGTTGATCGTTTCATTGGGCCGCGTCCTGACCACGGTGCCAAACGATGTTGAAGTGGTGGGCTATACCGATTCCACGCCGATTCACACCAGTCTGTATCCAAGCAACTGGCAGTTGTCGGCGATGCGGGCGGCGAACGTGGTCTACACGCTGAGTCAAGTGCCCAATATTCAGCCCGATCGGCTGTCTCTGGCGGGTTTTGGCCAATATCATCCGGTGGCGACCAACGCGACGGCCGCGGGGCGCGCGCAAAACCGAAGGGTGAACATTTTGGTGCTCCGGAACGATGTGGCCCAGGTCGCCATTGGCGGCGGGCCGTAAGCCGGATCAAGGAAGGTCCGGATGAATCCCAGGACGGGCGAGCGAGTAGGAGGGAGTTCTGATGGGTGTGGGACCGCTCAACAATCTAACTGACGCTACCATTGTGGCCACCATGAATCTTAGCCGTCAGCAAGAGCTCTACATCACCAATGACCTGGCCAACTATGACACACCGGGATTTAAAGCCCAGAATCTCTCATTTCAAAGCCAATTGGCACAGGCCCTGCAACAGGGCCCCAATGCCGTTGCCCAAGTTGCAGGAACGGTTCAGACGACGGCCGGATCCGTGACCAACAATGGCAACAGCGTTTCCATGACCTCGGAGATGTCAGACTTGGCCCGATCGCAACTGCTCTACGAGACGGCTGTCCAAGCCTATAACGAGAAAGTGACAGAACTCAAAATTGTCACAGAAGGGAAGGCGCAATAATGTTCGACGGACTTAACATTTCCTCGACCGGACTGGTCGCTGAATCCTTTCGCCTGTCTGTGGTCGCCAACAATCTGGCAAACGCGGACACCACGGTCACGCCGCAGGGCGGGCCGTATCGGAGCGAGTTTGTGGTCTTCAAAAGTGCCCCGGCTGCCGCGTCGGGGCCAAACCAGGGCATCGGCCAAGGGGTGATTATCAACGGGGTCTATCAGGATCAAGGGCCGTTGAAGGTGGTTTACGATCCCACCAGCCCGCAGGCCAATGCGCAGGGAAACGTCTTGTACCCGAACGTCAACCTGCCGACCCAAATGGTGGACATGATTGAAGCGTCGCAAGCCTATCAAGCCAACGTCAGCGCGTTCAACTCGGCCAAGGCCATGGATCTTAAAGCGCTGACCATCGGGTCGTAGCCATGAGTACGATACCGATTACCTTATTGCCTCCCGTTACGCTGGGAGGAAACCAGACGCAGCAATCCAGCCTTCCAAGCAGTTTTGGCGCGATGCTGGGGCAGGCGATTCAAGGGCTGCAGCAAGGACAGGACACCGCCAACCAGACGATTCAACAAGCCATGGTGGGCAATGTGAGCGTGACGCAGGCGATGGTGGCCATGACCACCGCGCAGTCGCAACTGGACATCGCGACGTCAATTCAGAATCAAGCTGTCTCGGCGTACCAAAGCATCATGAACATGCCGTTGAGTTAAGGCGAAGGGGACGACACCATGAATGACCGAGTCCAATCATATGTCAAATCGTTTCGCGACTGGTGGACCAGTCAGTCATCCACGCGCAAGCTCCAACTGGGAGGCCTTCTGGTTCTGGCGGCAGCCTTAGTGGTTGGGGGCTGGGCGTTTATCACCAGCCCCAACTGGCAGCCCCTCTACACCAATCTCAATGCGCGGACAGCCGGACAAATCACCAACCAGCTGACCACCATGAAGATTCCGTACCAATTGACCAACGGCGGCGCCACCATTTTGGTGCCCAAACAGGACGTCAATCAAGTGCGGGTGACGTTGGCCGATCAGAACATTCCTTCTGGGAACGTGGGATTGCCCTCGTCCTTGACCTTTACTCTTGGCGAGACCAGCCAAGAGATTCAGCTAACCCAGTTGGCCAACTTGGAGGCCACGCTGGAGTCAACCATTGACAGCATCAACGGCGTCCGATCGAGCCGGGTGCTGATTAATCAGCCCTCGCCCAGCTTGTTTGGCGAGACCTCCTCGCAGGCAACGGCGTCAGTCTTTGTGGACCTCGCCCCCGGCAGCTCGCTCACCGCAGGTCAGGTGCGCGGCATCATAAACCTGGTTGCTCACTCCGTGTCAGGGCTGCCCTTAAGCCAGGTGTCTGTGGTCGACCAAACGGGCACTGTGCTCTCCGCCGGCGTGCTGAACAATTCGCAGGCCTCGGCCGTTTCCGGCATGTCAGGTGCGGAACTGTCTGCAGAATCGGCGGTTTCCGCCCAAATCCGCAACAATGTGGAAAACATGCTGACGCAAGTGTTGGGCCCTGGCAATGCGGTGGTGCAGGTCAGCACCATCCTGAACTTCAACCATTCCACCATTCAATCGACCCAATACGGCCACTCGGTGCTGTCAAGCCAGCAAGTGCAAACCCAGACCAGCTCCGGCACGACGCCACCCTCTACACCGGTGGGGACGCAGGGGAATACGGCAACCGTCACCACCACCACGAACGGGACGGGCACGTCGAAGTCCAACAGCCAAACCACTGTGAGCAACTATAAGGTGGATACCACCAAGACGACGCAAACGGTGCCGGCGGGCCAGATTCAGCGGCTGACGGTGGCGGTTGTGGTGGACAAGAAGCTGACGGCGGCCGAAGCGGCGTCGCTGAAGAGTCTGGTGGCGAATGCCGCGGGAATCAACTTCAAGACAGGGGACCAACTGACGGTCGTGGGCATGCCCTTCAACCATACCGCTGTCAATCAGGCGTTGGCGGCCATGAAAAAGGCTCAACAGGCCCAGACCATCCGTCGGGGTGGCGCTGCCGCCTTAGCGGTGGTCGCGCTTCTCGTCGTGATTTTGATGATCCGCCGCACCTTAAAGAACCGCCCTGCCGTGGAGCCGTCGACGATGACGCTGCCCACGGCGGTCGGGGCGCCGATCGACTTCCAAGAGCCAATGTCTGTCGCTGATTTGCTGAATGAAATGCGGGCCAGCAAGGAGCCGAGCATCTCGGAGCAAGCTCGTCAACGGCTCGACGACATGGCTCGCAACGATCCGGAAACGGCCGCGCGTCTCCTGAAGGCGTGGATGGAAGAGGAAAGCTCATAACATGATGGAAAAGGTGCAGGGAGCCCGAAAGGCCGCGGTTCTGTTGCTAAGCATGGGAGCAGAGCAAGCAGCCGGCATTGTTCGATATATGCGGCGATCCGACGTCGAAGCGATTACCGTGGAGATCGCCAAAATGAAGCGCGTCGACCCAGCCTTCCAAGACGAGGTCTTGGGAGAGTTTTACCATCTCAGCCAGGCGGATCGGCAAATTGCCGAGGGCGGTGCAGACCTGGCCAAGGAAATGCTGGAGCGCGCTTTCGATGATCAACGGGCCACCGAGATTATGCACCGGCTCCGCAACTTTTTGCAGAAGCGGCCCTTTGAGGTGCTCCGCAAGGTTGATGCCCCACAGATCACCGCGCTGGTGCAGGATGAGCATCCCCAAACCATTGCTGTGATTTTGTCCCACACCGAACCGGCGCAATCCGCCGCTGTGCTCTCCGCGCTGCCGGCTGAACTGCAGACCGACGTGGCGCGCCGCATCGCCCTGATGGGCCGGGCGGCGCCCGAGGTGATCAAAGAGGTGGAAACCTTAATCGAACAGAAGCTGGCGGACCTGGCCGCTGATGATGTGAGCGGCGGTGGAGGCGGGCTGAACGTGATTGTGCCGATCCTCAACAATACCGAACGCGCCGCGGAGCGCCTCATCATGTCCCGCTTGGAAGAGCAGGACCCGGAGTTGGCCGAAAATATCCGCAATCGCATGTTCGTGTTCGAGAACATCGTTCAGCTCGAGGATCGGGCCATTCAAAAGGTGTTGCGCCGGGTCGACAACAAGACGCTGGCATTGGCCTTGAAAGGGTCTCAGCCTGACATCAGCACGAAGATCATGAAGAACCTGTCGCAGAAGGCGGCAGAACTGCTGAAGGAAGACATCGAGGTGTTGGGGCCGGTCCGCATTCGCGACGTCGAGCAGGCTCAACGCGAGATTGTGAACATTATCCGTCAGTTGGAGGACCAGGGAGAAATCATCATTTCACGGGGGGAGAAAGATGATTTTATCCTCTAGGGTAGTCAAAGCGAATCAACAGGCGTTAGGGCGTCAGCGCGTGTCCGTGGACGCGACTCTGCCGGACACCTCCGACGACTTCGAGCCGGAAATTACCGAGGCGGTCAGCGAGGTGGTGGAACGGGCAAAAACTGAGGCCCGGGCCATCTTGGAGCAGGCGGAGCAGGACGCGGTGCGCATTCGTGAAGCCGCCCGCGCTGAGGGCTACCAAGCCGGTTACCAAGCGGGTGCAGACCAGGGGCGGGCGGAGGCGCACCGTCTATGGGATTCCATACGGGCGCAATTGGAGGAACCGCTCGCTCTCCTGTCCCAAACGCGCGACTATCTCGCCCGCCTCAATGACGAAAGCACCTTGTCCCTGGCCGCGGCTTTGTCCCTGTCGGTGTACTCGCGCCTTAGGCTGGAACGGCTTGATGTCATTGCGGCCTACATTGAAGAATTGGTCTCCACCATTGACAGCCAAAAGGTGACGCTGTTCCTTGATCCTACCTGGAGCCCCCGACTGCAAGCTTTGACGGAGCTTCTGGACGCTGCAGTGCCAGGTCTTGTCCTCGCGGTCGATGACACCCTATCGCAGGGCACCATGCGAGCCGAAGGGGAGAATGGCGGCGTTCTGGGCGGACCGTGGCTCTCGCTCAAGGCGCTCCTCGAGGAGGTCATGGGATGATTACGGCGGAGGACATTCGGGCGGTCCCGGCTGAGCGTCGGTTCCGCCGCTTTGGGCGCATTGAGGCGGTACGGGGGCTTTCCGTCGTAAGCCGCGGCCCGGATGCCGCCATTGGCGAGATCTTGTGGCTTATGGACGGCGACCGTCGGCTTATGGCGCTGGAGGCGTCGGGGTTTCTGCCGCACGGACGCGTCCTTCTCACACCCTTTGGCGATCTCACGGGAATCCGTCAAGGGATGATGGTGCTATCCACCGGGCGTCGGCTGCGCGTGCCGGTGGGGCGCGGGCTCTTGGGGCGCGTGGTTGATGGTACGGGCGAACCCATGGATGGCAAGCCGCCAGTCTGGTCGCGCCGTTTCGAGATTACCCCGGAACCCATCCGGCCCTTGGATCGCAAGCCGATAGACACGCCATTATGGACCGGCATCCGGGCCATCGATGGGCTGCTGACGCTGGGACGGGGGCAGCGGGTTGGGATATTCGCCGGCGCCGGGGTTGGCAAAACCACTCTTTTGCAGCAAATGCTGGAAGGGACAACGGCGGATGTTGCGGTCGTGGGACTCATCGGAGAACGCGGGCGCGAGATTTCCGAGTTCTATCACCAATTGGCCCCCGAGGCGCTGGCAAAGACCGTCATCGTGGCGGCCACCTCGGACAGCCCGGCCATTCTGCGGCTGCGTGCCATGGATACCACCTTTCGGGTCGCGGAAGCCTTCCGAGCGCAAGGGTTGGATGTCATGCTGGTTGTAGATTCCCTGACCCGAGTGGCCATGGCGCAGAGCGAGGTCGGGCTGGAAAGCGGGGAAATTGCTGCGGTGCGCGGCTACACTCCATCCGTGTTCCACCTGTTGCCGCGTGTGCTGGAACGTGCCGGTCGGGTAGGTCCCGGCACCATTACCGGACTTTTTACCGTTCTGTTGGACAGCGATGATCCCACCGACCCGATTGGGGACGCCGTACGCGGCATTTTGGACGGCAATCTCTATTTGTCGCGGCATTTGGCTGAACGCGATCATTTCCCCGCCATCGATGTCCTGAAGAGCTTGAGCCGGGTCATGCCCGAGGTGGTAGGTGCATCGCATCAACAACTGGCTTCCAAGGCGCGCCGTGTGCTGGCGCGGTTGGACAAGAATGCCGACTTGGTGGCGTTGGGTGCATATCATCCCGGTGCCGATCCGATGCTCGATGCCTGCCTTCGCATTGAACCGGACCTGACGCGCTGGTTGCAGCAGTCCGTGGAGGCGTTTGACACGCCCGACGAGACGCTGACGACGCTGAGAGAGTTGCTGGAGCGGGAACCGGCGTTGGAATCGGCATGATTCAAACCTTGATGGATTTGATTGATCGGGATATTGACGACACGATGCGCCAGCTGAATGAATTGCAAAAGGAGCGGCGGGAGCTTGCAGGGGAGCGGGAGTATTGGCGGGGGCATCTAACCAGTGCCCAGGCCGCGGGGCTGGAGGGGCCGATGGATATCGCCATGCGACTCCGATATGGGGAGCGGGCCGATCGAGAGCTGAAAATGTTGGTAGAAAAGGATTTTCTTGTCGAAACGCGAATAACAGAGTGTCGCAATGTGTTACTGCAATTAACCCAGCGAAAAGACGCCCTGCGTGAGGTCTTGGTCCGGCGCGAGCGGGACCGTCAACAGATCGCACAAAGGCGTCAGGAGCGCGACCGCACCCAACGCGGTATCGCCCGCCGTGTGGCGAAGGAGGCCGAGAGGGAGCTGTGGGACTAGAGCCCAATCAAACTATACAAATTGTATTTGCCAATCGCACCGTGCGCAGCCGCGTGATTCGGTCCATGCGGGATGAGGTGTACATCGATGCCCTGCGCGATGCCGAAATGGAACTCACGCCACTGCCGGGTCAGAAGATTCCGTTGCGGTGGTCCGAAGACGAAACGCTCTTTCAGCAGTTTGGCAAAGTGACCGATGTGCTGGATCCCATTCCCATCATTGTAGTGAAGATGGAGGGCGCTCCCCGCGTCGTCGAGTTCCGGAAGTCGTTTCGCATCAAGGTCGCTCTGCCGTTGGAATATGGGTTGGTGCGGCCCGACTCGGAAATGTTGGTGACCACGACGTTGGACATGTCCTCCACAGGCCTCCGATTTCCCAGTGCGGTGAAGCTGTGGAACGGTCTCGAGTTGAAGATGCGCGTGCGGGTGGAGCACCGCATTCTGGAGATCGTGGCCAAGGTGGTGCGTGTGGCGCCAAAGTCTCGTGAAGTGCGAGGGCGGGAGAGTTGGGAGACCGCGGTGCAGTTCACCCTCATCAATATTCAGGACCGGAAATGGTTGGAACAGTACGTCCGGCACCAGCATTCCCGTATGCAGGTCGGAGGATAGCAGGCCTTACGCCATTGAAAGGAGGTGATATGATGCCAATGAGTCCGATTCCCATGCCGATCCACGTGGCGCTGAAGGAAGCTCCCTCGACGTCGGGTACAGGTGAGAGTGCCAAGAGCGCTTCATTTGGCTCCGTGCTTAAGAAGTCGGTCGGCGTCAAGCCGACTGGGAAGCCGCACGAAGCCAAGCATGCGGTGCCGTCCACGACAAAGGAACAGTCCCACAGGAAGCAAGTCAGCCATCACGGCCGGCTAAGCCATGGATCCCCACCGCCAGCAGTCGCTGCAGCCAGCGCGCCTCCCGTCGCCTTGGAAGGAGCGCGGGTTCCCAAAAAACCCCCGTTGTCCTTGCAAAAGGGCGCCGTGGTACACAAAGGGACGCTGCCGCCTTCAAAGCACAGTGCCAAGCCCGGCGAAAAAACGCCGGTCTTCAGTCCCGGAGAAAAACCCGCGGTGCGTGTGACAAGGATGTCCGTACAGGGGGCTCCGCCCGCCACCCGCACTCCGATCGCGGCCCAACCCACGGGAACAGGGCAGATCGAAAAGCCGGCAACACGGCCGGTGTCACCAGGCACGCATCCGGCCAACACGCCGCTCGAGCCTAAAAAGCCGCTGACGCCGGCGATGAAGCCCGCCCCGGTTGCCCATGCGAAGCCGGCCCTTTCACAAGGGAAGGCTGCCATGAGCCATGCAGCGGCGGCCCGAGGAGCGACGCCGTCCACGACGAGCCCTGCGAGTTTGCCAGCCAATGGGTCGGCGGCGCAGGTGCCGTCAGTCAAAACGGCAGCTGCCGCTGCGACGCACGTGCGTCGAGCAGCGCCCGAAAAGGTCGTCAATTTGCCAGCGCAGAAACCGCAGCCGGGATGGAAAATCCAAGCGACCCATGTCCAGCAGCAAGACGGTGTGAAACGGTCAACATGGACCATCCGTCCGCCTGTGGCCCAAGCGCCGCCGATGACGATGCAGTTGACCCAGCAAGGGACGCATCTGAAGGCAGATCTGACCGTCAATGCGGCAGTGCTGGGCCTGATTAATGCCAGTCCGACGGCTTTGCCCCACCACGCCGTGCATTTGCCGGAAGGGGTCTCGACCTTGGAGTTCTCACTGATGACCCAAGGAGGCTTCGCGGGGACAGGAGGAGATAATCCTGCGTCCGGAGGTCAGCCGCAGCCGCAATCAGGGTGGGCGGGAGGATCCGGGATGTATGGTTCAAGCCCAGGGGCCGCGCTAGCCAGTGACGCGTCGCGGCTGGGATGGTCCAATGACGGCATTGATTATCGCGCCTAAGGATGAAGAAAGGAGGCACCACATGAGCATCAATCCATTGTTGGGGGGCAATGCCAATGCGACGGGCAGCGCCACAAACGCTGCCAGCGGGACGTCGGCCAGTCAAACCAGCACCACGGGTTTATCGTCGCAACTCGGGGAGTCCGCGTTTTTGACGTTGCTTTCGGCTGAGCTGAAGTACCAGAATCCGCTGCAGCCGATGGACAATACGCAGTTCGTGGCGGAACTGGCGCAGTTTTCACAGCTGTCGGCGGTGACAAGCCAAACCTCCACCTTGCAGCAAATCCTGCAAGCTGTGCAGGGCAATTCGGGCAATCTGATTTCGGCTAGCCAGTTGATTGGCAAGACGGTGACGACTCAGGCGGGGCAAAGCGGTCAGGTGACGGCGGTCTCCCAAACGTCAAGCGGGTTAAGCTTTGATGTCCAGGGGATTGGCACCATCCAAGCCAGTGAGATTCAACAGGTCAGCCAGTCATGAAGCCGATTGGCAGTGTCGCTCCGCTGACGCCTGCGACGCAAGCGGCTCAGCCTTCGGCGGCGCCCGGATTCCGGGAGCTGGTGGATGCCAAGGTCAGCTTCAGCCGTCATGCGGAACAGCGCATGCGGGAACGCAACATTGCGCTCTCACCGCAGGACATGACGCTCTTGCATCAGGCAATGGGGCAAGCGCGATCGGCGGGAGCCAAGCAAGCGGCGATTGTAATGGATCCAGGCATTTTCATCGTCGCACCGCAGAACAACACGGTCATCACCACCGTGGCGAAGAACACGGGACAACCGATGCAATTGATATCGCAAGTGGACGCGCTGGTCTTAGTAGGCCGGACCTCATCTGAGGGCGCTTCGTCCCCCCGACCGACTGACGGGGGACAGCCGGCGCCAGTCCACTGGAGTCTTATCGACAATATGGACCAATAACAGGAGGTCAAACGATGTCGGGTAGCATGTATGCCGCCATTTCGGGGCTCAACGTGGACCAAGCCTTATTGGGTGTGGTCTCGGAAAACATTGCGAACGTCAACACAGTGGGATATAAGGCAAGCTCAATGACGTTTGCCCAAGCGCTGCAGCAAACACTCTCCGGTGCCTCTGCGCCCACCGCCACGTTGGGCGGCATCAACCCGGTTCAGGAAGCGGCCGGTGGCGCAGTCAACGTAGCTGGGGTGCAAATCAACACCAATGAGGGGACTTTGCAATCAACGGGCATAAACACCAACCTGGCCATTCAAGGCAATGGCTACTTCGTGGTGCAAACCTCGCAAGGTGGCTTGGCCTATACCCGAGCGGGCAACTTCTCGCTGGACGCCAACGGCAACTTGGTGACCCCGCAAGGCCAGAAGGTCTTGGGGTGGTCCTCAACCACTGTCGCCAACAAGGCGCAGACGGGGAATAACATGGTGGCGTTGACCATTCCGCCCAATCAAACACTTCCAGCCACGGCCACAGGCAGCAATAGTTCGTCGACCAATCCGCCAATCACCCTGTCGGGAAACCTGAACAGCCAGGACACGTCGGCATCGATTCCGGTCACCGTCTATGATTCGCAGGGCAATCAAATTCCTGTGACCATGACATTTACCCATCCTACCGCGGTTTCGGGGGGCGGGATGACATGGACTGTCGGGTACAGTTATCAGTTGCCTGGGGCGTCCACAGCAACTACCGGAACACTAGGGCAGCTCACGTGGACCAACGGCCAGTTGACCAGTCCCAGTCCCACCTCGACGACGGCACTAGGAACTATCGCCATTACTCCCAACGATGGCTCCGGTCCTCTGAATATATCCGTGTATCCGAGCTCCTTTGCCAATCTGACCGACTATGCCATGTCGACCAGCATCACGGCGTCAGCCAACGGAAACCCGGCTGGCACGTTGGAAAACTACACCATCGGTTCCGACGGCACCATTACCGGTAGTTTTTCCAACGGCAAGACGCAGGTGCTGGGGCAGGTGGCGCTGGCTAACTTCACCAACCCCGGGGGGCTCCTGAACATTGGCAATACGCTCTGGCAGCAGTCGCCCAACTCGGGCAATCCTCAGGTGGGAACGGCGTCCACCGGCCAATTGGGCAGCATTGCGGCGGGTGAACTGGAAGGTTCCAACGTGAGCCTGGCCAACGAGTTCGTCAATATGATTATTGCTCAGCAGGGGTATCAGGCCAATTCCAAGGTGATTACCGTGTCGCAGACGCTCGACACCACGCTGGTCAACGCCATCCAGTAGGGGGAGCGGAAAAGTTAGGGAGGCGGGCTCGATGCCCGCCTCCCTTTTTACCTTGCTACGTGGCCAACTTACTTGGAGATCCACCAGTAGTTGGGGAAAATCACGTCGCCAATGGGGTTGTACGTGGATACGGTTCCGTGGATGTTGTTGGCATGCTCATTGAACAACGGTTCCCACGGAAGGAAGATGGCGCCGGGCAGTTGCTGGGCCGCATACATCTGGTATGCGTAAAGCCGTTGCAGCGCCTGCTGTTGGGTACCGGGCTGATACGTAGCCTGAATGAGGCTGTCCATGGTCGCGTTGCTGTACCCTCCGGAGTTGGCCGCACCGCCGGTGCCGAAGAGTCCGCCACCCGACGGATAGGGCTCGCCGTAGGTCCAGCCGCCCAAGTTGCCCTGATCCCAGTCCACCGCGGCCCACTTGGTGGCATTGGACTGGTTGTAGCTGACCACGGTGTCAAAGGGGGCGGATACGAGGTTGACCACGATGCCTTCCTTGGCCCAGTCGTTCTTCATCAACTGCACCATGTCGGTGCCGCTGTGGCTGCCCGACGCGTAGATCAAGGTGAACTCGAGCTTGACGCCGTTCTTGGTCATCACGCCGTTTTGCATCGTCCAGCCGTTCTTCTCGAGAATCTTCTTCCCCAGCGCCGGGTTGTACGGATACGGCTGCGTGTTCAGCGCCGGGTTAAAGAAGGAGGTCTTGGGCGCCGGGGCCAGCGTGGAATCGTCTATCACGCCATACCCGTGGAAAATGTGTTGGATGATGCCCTTTTCGTCGATGCCATACTGCAGCGCCTGACGAACCGGCAGCGTGTCAAACGCCTTCCCGATGCCGTTCGGGGCGTTCGGACTCATGTTGATGTTGAAATAGTCAAATCCAAAGGGATACGCAACCGAAAGGGTGTCGCTCGGCAATTCATTCTTGGCCGTTAAGAGCGAGACGCCCAGGTACCCCACGTTGAGGGTGCCGGTCTTCAAGGCGGCGAATTCCGCAGAGGTGGAGGTCTCGTACTGGAAAATAACCTTGCTCAGGTAGGACTTGTGTCCGTCATATTGCGGGTTCGGGACAAAGGTCCAGTTGTTGTTGGCTTGGTAACTTTGCAGCTTATAAGGCCCGTCCACCACGCTATAGACTGGATTGGTCGGGGAGTTGGCCACCGAATTGATGAAGGCCATCTCTTGCGAGATATTGTTGGGGTACTTGTTCCACACCGACTCGGGAACGGGAATTATCTGGTTGATGCCATTCCGCACAAACCATTCCGGGTTGCGAGGCTGGGTGAGCGTAATGACGACGGTGTGCTGGCCCTGGGCGACGACGCTTTTCCACACGCTTGGCATTCCGCCAAATCCCTGTCCGGCGAATGTCCACGGGTAGTTGGTGTTCGGGAGGGACGCAGCCCGCATTAGACTGTACGTAAACACGACATCTTGTGCGGTGACCGGATTGCCGTTGGACCAATGCCACTTGGGGTTCAGCTTGATGGTGTAGACATCGCCTGCGCTGTTCCAAGTCACGGAACTCGCGATGGAATGCTTGTAGTCAAGCTGATCCTGCTTGTTGAAGTACACCAACGGCTTGTACATCATGTAGTCGGTCTGATAATTGATGACCGTATCCGCCGAGAGCGAAATTAATGGAAAGAACCAATTGGGAGAAGTTTGCGGTTGCAGCGCATAGACCGCCGTACCGCCAGATTGGGGCGTGTTGCTGTTCGCTGTCGGAGTTCCCGATGACGATGTTCCGCCCGAACCACAGCCAGCCAGTGCTACGGTCAATGCTCCCACACCGCATAAGGCGAGCAATTTTTGTCTCATGGAGCGCCCTCCTCGTTGTCATCTCCGCGGAACCATATTCGGAGTACGCTATAGTTCGATAAAGAAGGAAATATTCCTGCAAAAGTCGCACTGTTTTTTGTTGGATGAAGATAGCAACGACGATTCCCATCAGGAATCGTCGCCGTGTGCCAGAGAGAGAAGGACTAGGACGCGCCTTGAAGACTCTTCGGAGTGTTGTCTTGGGCTCCGTATGTCATGGCGTCCGAACGCCCGGATCGTATGCCCCATGCATAGGAGATCAGAGAAACGATGGCTGCCGCCACTTGGTCCCATGGAGCGGGGATGAGATTCATGCCGCCGAAGCTGCTGGAACCGAGCCAGGAGAGAAGCGTGATGGCGCCGAAATAGGATAGGAGCCAGAACGCCAATCGGATGTCTTGACGCGGACGGCCGAGCATGCGATATCCCCAAGTTGGATAGAGCACGATCCGACCAAAAGCAGCACGCCCATCCACCAGTTGACGTCCCAGCCACTCCAATATTCAATAAGCCCGCCCACAACAAACCCGATGGGCGCCAAAATGACCAATCCGCGCGCTCTAAAAGGGCGTGGAACGTCCGGGGCGGTGCGGCGCAGGGTAGCTGCCGCCACGGGCCCTATCATATCGGCGATGATGGTGGCGCTGGATAAGATGCCCACCATCTTCTGCCACGAGGGGAATGGCAGAAGAAAGAGAACGCCAACAATGAACGAGAGGGCGATGCCGATGTTCGGGGCTCCGTAACGGTTCACGCGTTGCAAGGCGCGGGAGAGGTAGCCGTTTTGGCGGAATGCATAGAGGCTTCTCGGCAATGCAGCGGCGTAGACCAATCCCGTCCCAAAGGGCGACACGATGGCATCGGCGTACAGGACGACGGCCAGCCATCCCAAATTCAGCGTGATGGCCAAATTCGCATAGGGCGAGGCCAAGTTCAAGCGCGCCCACCCGTGGATCAAGTCACGGGCGGGGATGGCACCAGCAAAGGCGACTTCCAACAAGAGGTATATGACGCCAACAATCGCGAGCGCCAAGAGGAGCGCGCGGCTCAAATCCCGTGCTGGGTTTTTCGCCCATGCCAGCCAGGTCGAATAGCGTGCGATACCCAGTAAAGGTAAAGATAATGCCGCCCGTGGAGACAGCCGAGAACACGCCAGACCATCCATAGGGAAGAAAACCGCCGGTGTAGGGATTGGTGAAATTGTGCCCGTGAAATCCTGTCGCCAACAGGAGGATGGCGGTTAGGCCGGGCTCCACAAACTTAATCCAGGTTAGTCGCGTGTTGACCCGCGCATAGAGTCGCACACCGAAGTAATTGAGCGCAAAGAACAACGCCACCAGGAGAACAGCTACGGCGAATCCTTCGCTGGTCTGAGATCCGCTGGCGGCGTTGTAGAGTCCGGGCAGATAGGTCGCCGCGTACTGGATGACACCTTCTGCCTCGATGGCCGGAAGTCCGGCATAGGAGAGCAAGACTGCCCATCCGATCAGACAGCTGACCAGGCTCCCGTGCGAGATGTCCGGGTAGCGAATGATGCCGCCTGTTTCGGGAATCATGGTGGAGAGCTCTGCAAAACTGAGACCGAGGACGCTGACCGCTGAGCCGCCGATGACCCACGCCACGATGGCTCCCGGTTCGGCCACGGCGTAGGAGTTCATGGCGCTGAAGAGCCACCCCGACCCAATGAGTCCGCCGACTCCGGTCATGAGTAAATCCACAAGGCCTAATCCCTGCGAAAGCGTGAAATGACAATCATCCCCGCAACGGTCTAATGCTTTAATGAAATAGGGTAAAATCAACAGGAAGCCACTTTACGCGGTTTTGCTGGATTGTCAAGACCCGCTGTTCGAGGAGGTCTCCTGAAATGGAATTTGGCTGAAAGAGTTGACGGTATCACCAGGGATGTTTTGCGTAACCCAGAGCGTGTGCGGTTTCACGGGTTGAAGCAGCATTTGAATGGGCACGGACTTGGCGCTGCCGGTTACGGTGGATTCCGACAATGTTCCAGAAAGTGTCAGGGATTTCGCGGTGTGCCAGGTGCCCTTAAGATTGGCCTGGATTAGGGAACCAAATTCGCCGAGGTATACGACGGCGCTTAACTGGTGGCCGTGGATGGACTGAATGGTCAAGGATTCCCGCGGGGTGCCGCCTCCGGGATTGTTGAGCTGCCAAACGGCGCCTTCGGTCAAGGTGACGGCACCGATGTGCAGCAAAGCCGCAGAGGTTTGTGCCGATGGCAGTGTAGCGGGTGGGTTTGGGGACGACGATCCACAACCGGTCAGCCAGAGCGTGGCGCCAATGGCGGCAAGCGCGCTCCATAATCGAGAGGGAATAATCTCCACCTCCAAGCCCATGATTCGAGTGTCTTGGTTATGATACCATGTGTCCCGTCCAGAAAAAATTCGCGAAGCCATAAGATAAAAATCCCTTGGGGCTTTGGCGAAAATTAGCGAAGTTTGTTGGGGGAGCGGGCCAGAAAACCATAAATGTGGCGCCCTCTCCACCAATTCCCGCATCGCAACAGTCCATTTTTTTGGATTTCGGTAACGGTTCCGACAGGAATTGTCCGTGTGGACCGCGAATACTTCTCGTGCTTTAGGAGGCAAAAGGGTTCTATCCGCATCCTCCTTCCGCAGCGTGAGGCAAGCGAGACCAATCCGGGCCGCTCGTTTGGGGTCCGGTGTGTTGATCTTAGAGTGATATAGGAGGACGGTTATGGCAACGACGCCCGAGCTTCAACTAAGTCCCCCTTCGCCAGCCGCGGTCGAGCGGGAAGGTCCGTCCCGTGAATGGCGAACCTTTTGGAGCAACCCGTTGGCCTGGATCGGGGTCATCGTGCTGCTTCTGTTAGTGCTGTTTTCGTTTGTGGGGCCGATTTTCTACCACGTGAACGACCTGACGCCCCACCTGACGGCTGCTTTGTCGCCGCCCAACTCGAAATATCCCTTAGGGACAGACAGTTTGGGGCGCGACAATCTCATCCGTCTGATGAAAGGCGGTCAATCGGCACTGGAAGTAGGTTTCGCTTCGGCCATTGTGTCGATGGTGATCGGGGTATTGTATGGATTGGTGAGCGGCTATGCCGGCGGCTTCGTCGACGTGGTCATGATGCGTGTGGTTGATGTGCTATACGCCATCCCCAGCCTTTTCTTTCTGCTTTTCTTGGACTCGGTCTTCAAGCCGAGTGCGTTGCTTTTGACCTTCGTCATTGCGGTCGTGTCATGGTTTGGCGTCGCCCGTTTGGTGCGCGGCGAGGTGCTTTCCTTGAAAAACCGTGAATATGTTGAGGCAGCGCGCGCGTTGGGATCGGGAAACACCCGCATCATGATTCGCCACCTGCTGCCCAACGTGACCGGCGTGGTGGTGGTATCGACGAGCTTGCAGGTGGCCAACTCGATTCTCACCGTAGCCGGGTTAAGCTTCTTGGGACTGGGCCTTCCGCCGCCGCAGCCCAACTGGGGACAAATGCTGTCCGACAGCATGACCTACATGTTCCAAAACGCATGGTGGCTGATTTATCCGCCCGGCTTGGCCATTTTGTTCACAGAGCTCAGCGTCAACTTCATTGGCACGGCTTTGCAACAGGCCTATGACCCGCGTCTGCGACGGTAAGGAGGGGAAAACGTGGCAAAGTATATTTTGTACCGATTGATTCAGTCCATTCCGGCCATGATCGGAATTACCATCATCGGCTTCTTCTTGGTCCACATTGTCCCCGGGGGTCCGGCGCAGGCAATGCTTGGCGCGAAAGCGACACCTCAGAAGATTGCTGAGATTGATCGCATTTATGGATTGAACAAGCCGATTATTGTGCAGTACGGTATTTGGCTGATCCAACTGCTCCATGGCAATCTCGGAACGTCGTATTTTTACAATCAGTCCGTGTGGAGTCTGATTTCCATCAACATGCCGCGCACGCTGGCCATCGTCGGCATCGGCATCTTAGTGGCGCATATCGGCTCGGTCATTCTGGGCAGCATTCAGGCGTACTATAAGAATTCCGTGTTCGACTACGTGGCGACGTCGGTAACGTACTTCTTCTATGCAATGCCGACCTTCTGGCTGGGCATTATGATGGTGCTCGTGTTTTCCGTGTACCTCAACTGGTTCCCTTCGGGCGGCCTGTCCAACCCGATGAACCCGAATCCTGGGTTTGGTTCGTGGATTGCCCACACGACGCTTCCGGTAGTCACCATTGTCTTGGTGACAATCGCCGGTTGGGCCCAGTATATGCGCACCTCCATGGACGAGACATTGGTGCAAGACTACATTCGCACCGCGCGCTCCAAGGGCGTTAGCGAAGGATGGGTGGTCATGAAGCATGGCCTTCGCAACTCCATCCTGCCGTTGATTACCCTGCTGGGCTTCTCCTTGCCCAGTTTGTTCGCGGGAGCTCTCTACGTGGAAGTGGTCTTCAACTATCCCGGCATGGGGCTTCTCTTCTGGAACGCCGCATTGCAGCGTGACTATCCCATCATTCTCGGGGTGGTCGTTCTGACAGGGCTGCTGACCATTCTTGGCAACCTGTTTGCGGACCTGTTGTACGGACTTATCGACCCCCGAATCAAATACACCTAAAGGCAATCGCCGAGGGTCCCACGATGTGGAGACCCTCGTTTTGCTTTTGCGAGGAGGCGACCAACGTGATTATCAACGACACCTTGTGGGAAGAAATTGAACCTTGGATGATTGAACTCCGCCGTCGCATTCACCGCCATCCGGAGTTGGGATTGGACACACCCGAAACCCAGAAGCTAATCGAGGATGCTCTGGATTCGCTTGGCATTCAGCATACCCGCCCGATTCTTCATGGGGTCAAGGCCGTAATTGGATCAGAGAAGGCCGGAGAGGCCATCCTTCTGCGGGCCGACATGGACGCGCTGCCAATATTGGAGAACAATGATCTGCCCTTTCGCTCGGAGATACCGGGCCGCATGCATGCCTGCGGGCATGATTGCCACACCGCCATGCTCTTGGGAGCGGCACGCTATTTGAAGGCCCATGAAGCAGAACTGCCACGTCCGGTGGTGCTGATGTTCCAGCCTGCCGAGGAAGGGCCGGGCGGCGCGCTTCCCATGATTGAGGCCGGCGTGCTCAATGACCCGCCCGTCAAAGAAGCGGCGATGGTGCACGTAAGTTCCGACCTGCCTTATGGGGTCATCGGGTTGCGCGAGGGTCCGGCGATGGGAGCCTGCGATGACTTCACCTTAAGCATTCTCGGTCGGGGAGGCCATGGCTCAACACCGCATGTGGGCGTCGATGCAATTTATGTAGCCTCAGCGGTGATTCAGGCCGTTCAAGGGATTGTAAGCCGCGAGCAGGATTCCTTTGACCCGCTGGTCATCAGTTTTGGCACCATTCACGGAGGCTACCGGGAAAATGTGATTGCAGATCGTGTGGACCTGACGGGAACGATTCGGACGATGACGCCGGCCACGCGTGAACGAGCGGTCCGGCGGTTTCGCGAGGTGGTTGAGTCGGTCACCGGCACGTATGGCGCAAAGGCGGAATTAGTCATGGATCCCGGGTATCCTCCGCTGGTAGCAGATATCAGTTGGTCCCGACGCGTGGAGTCCGTATTGCAGTCGGAGTTGGGCGGCGACGCCGTTCGTCAAATTGATCCGACGTTGGGCGTGGAAGACTTCGCTTATGTCGCCGAACGGGTTCCGGGCGTGTGTCTGAACGTGGGGATTGTTGGCGATCAATTCACCACCGGGCTTCACTCGGCCGGTTTGATTGTGGACGAGCGTGGGCTCCGGGCTGGTGCCGCCGGCTTCGCTTCGCTAGCTTTGCGATCGTAAACGTCGCGGAGGCTCTTCCGGAAGGCGGGAACTCTCCCGCCTTCTTTTGCTGCGCTAACGAACCGGAGAGCGCGGCGGACGTTCGGACAGCACACGGACGACGTCCTCCAACACCAATGCTGTGGTTCGGGCCAGCGCCTCCTCTGTGAGTCCGGCAAGATGCGGCGTGGGATAGACGTTAGCGCAATTGGCGAGCGGATCGGGGTTAATGGGGGGCTCGTTTTCGCGTACGTCCAGAAACGCTGCTCGGACGAGGCCTTGCTCCAAGGCGTCCAATAAGGCTGATTCATCGATGAGTCCCCCGCGGGCCGTATTGATGAGTATCATGCCAGGCTTCATGAAGGAAAATGTCTGGTGGTTTAACAGGTGCCGCGTTTCCAGCCGCAGCGGCGCGTGCAGCGTGAGCACATCGGCGTTTTGAAGCAACTCTTCCAGAGTCGGCCGGGGGATGACAGTACCGTCCGCAATAAGGGCGTGAAATGGCGCTAAGTGGGGATCATACGCTTCGACCGTCATGCCGAGATGGCGGGCTGCCCGCGCCACGCGGCTCCCGATGTCCCCCAGCCCTACCACGCCGAGGGTTTTGCCATGGACTTCGTGTCCACCCAAGTGGCGCGCCCAAGCACCCGCCTTGGTTTGGTCCGTCCAATCCAGCCAGGGCCGCGCGCTGTACAATAGGGCTCCTAACACGTACTCGACCACGGCGATGGCGTTTGCCCCCCGTGCGTAGACGACGGCAATGCGGCGTTCACGGCAGGCGTCGAGGTCGATATTGTCGAGGCCTACCCCGAGGCGGCCGATGACCTTGAGGCCTCGGGCGCGATCCAGCACTTCGGGGGTCACCCGCGTCCGGTTGCGTACGACCAGAGCTTGCGCCTCGCTCAATGCATGAATTAACTCCGCCTCGTCACCCCAGAGTTCGGGACGGTACTGGGTTGGGTACGGCAATTGCTCCAAGAGTTCCAGCCCCCGGGCATCAATCCACTCGCTGACAAGAATCATTCATCTCCCACTCCCAAAATGTGTCATTTCCTTAGACCGCCAGAAATGCCCCTTGATGTTTCGTATTCGGGGAAGCCCGTTTTTATAATGACTAGAAGAGATTGGGGGCTTTTGTCGATGGGGGCCGTGTCGTCCGTGGGATTATTCTTGCGTTTTTTGTGGGCCATGTTGTTGGTCTTGGCCTTAGCCTATGTGGCGGCTCGCATGTTGAAGAAGATTGGGTTCGGAAAGACTAGCGCCTCCCGTTACCTGAATCAGATTGACTACCTGTCACTGGGGCCCAAGCGTGGGATTGCCCTCGTGCAGGTCGTGGATCGCACCGTGGCCTTGGGCGTTACGGATCAGTCCATTTCGCTCTTGATGGAAATCGCCCCAGAAGCGATGGCCGAGCGGGCAACAGTTCCCCTGGAAGGCGGGGGTCCGACGCCGCCAACGTTGTCGCAGTTTGCCGAAGAAATGATGAAGCGACTAAAGCGGGACGGTCGCGAATGAAGACCGCGCTCCGGCGAGCAGTACCGGTCATCGCAGGACTGCTGGTGCTGGGCGTGTCATCTCCTGTCTGGGCCCAAAGCGGGAGCGGGGGACTGCCCAGCGTTGTCATCAATCCCAGCCACGGGTCATCACCAAGCCAGACCATCGGCATCTTGGCGCTTATCACGCTGCTCTCGTTTTTGCCGGCCATCCTCTTGACGATGACGGCATTTACTCGGGTGGTCACCGTGCTCTCTTTTGTGCGGAGCGCCTTGGGGCTCCAGCAGACACCGCCCAACCAAGTGCTGATCGGCTTGGCGCTTTTTTTAACGTTCTTCATCATGTCTCCCACGCTGACGGCCATTAATCACCAGGCCCTGCATCCGTACCTTGCGGGGCATCTGTCGCTGACGGCGGCGGGCAAGCGGGCATTGGGGCCCTTGCGTCATTTCATGTACGCGCAAACCCGCACCAGCGATCTGGCGCTGTTTTTGAAACTGGATCACGTCAAGACACCCCATAGTTTGGCGGGCGTTCCGACGATGGCGCTGATTCCAGCTTTCATCATTTCGGAGCTTAAGACGGCATTTGAGATTGGGGTGTACATCTACATCCCGTTTGTCGTGATTGATATGGTGGTAGCGACGATTCTGATGTCGATGGGGATGATGATGGTCCCGCCCACCTTGATCTCCTTGCCGTTGAAGCTGTTGCTGTTCGTGCTCGCCAATGGATGGAGCTTGGTGGTGCAGTCCCTGGTCATGTCGTTTCACGGAGGCTAGCGATGTTCGATCACGCGTTGCAGTTGAGCCAGTCTGCTATGGTTACCGCCGGCATTGTGCTCATGCCGCTCTTGGCGGTGTCGCTCATCGTGGGTCTTTTGGTGGGTATATTTCAAGCCACAACGCAGATTCAGGAGATGACGCTGTCGTTCTTGCCGAAATTGGCTGCGTTGGGGATTATCCTGTACATCGGGGGTCCCTGGTTTCTCCGCATCTTGGTCGGTCTGATGCAGCGTGACCTGTCGACCTTTTGGCAAGTAGGCAATTTGCCATGAGGGGCGTTCTTTTCACCGTTAAAACTGGGAGTGTGGGGCCGGGGTTTCGTAGAATAAAGTCGAAATCCCAGCTAGGGGATAGGGCGGGCTCCCTGTGACGCTAACGGTGCAGATGACCAGTCTGACCACCACGTTTTTCTTGGTGGCGGCTCGGGTAGCCGGCATCATTGTCACGGCACCCTTCTTCAGTTCGAGCTACATTCCCCGATCGCTGCGGGTGGCCATGGTTTTCATGTTGGCGTTGATTCTGACACCGGGCCTCAATGCGGCACCGTCCATGAGCGGTGGACTGATGCTGGGCGCCGGGGTCCTGGTGCAGTTTGTGGTGGGTACCATGATGGGGCTGGTTCTGGCGCTGTTTCTGAGTTTATTCGGGATGGCCGGCCAAATCATCACCTATCAGTTGGGGGTCGGGCTGGCGGTAGCCGCAAACCCCGGCTTGTTGTCCGAAGGATCGTTCCTGTCGGAATGGGAAACCCTATTGGCTCTGTTTGTTTTCGTGGTGGGCGGTGGCCCAGAGTTGATGGTGATCGCTCTGCATGCAAGCTTTCAGGCTATTTCCATCAACGCCATGGTGATTCCGGGAGCGTCCTTCGGGTTCGTTGCGGGACTCTTCCAAACCGTTTTGGAGATCGCGCTCTTGATGGCGGCTCCATTGATTATTACGGGGCTCATCGTCAACATTAGCGTTGGTGTGTTGTCTCGGGCATTTCCACAACTTAACGCGTACTTTTTCTCGTTGCCCATCAACTTTGGCTTGAGCCTTTTGATCTTTGTGGCGATTCTTCCGTTGATGCTGTCGGTGATGCCGACAATTTGGCAGCACGCGTGGACCGACGTGAGTCGGCTATTGGTGTATCTGGAAGGACATGCGTAGATGGCGGTGGCACTGAGTCTTCAAGGAGCAATTCCGTGGTATATGGCGGAGCGGACGCAGGCTCCGACTCCACGTCGGCGCCAGCGGGCGCGCGAGGAGGGGCAGGGGTGGTTCAGTCCTGACTTCCAAGCAGCCATTGCGCTCTTGGTGGCGGTGCTTATTCTACGGTGGTATCTTCCGTGGAGCGGCCGGCAGCTCACGCACATGGAAGCAGCCATCCTCATGCTGAACACCGGCCCGGACTTCTCGGTCACCTGGTACAGCGCGGTTTCCACCGCTGCGCATTCTTTGGTTAACGTGCTAATCCCCTTGGTATTGCCCGTGGCCGCGGTGGGGGTGGTGGCCGCACTGGCGCAGCACGGCCTTCGGTTTAACTTTCAGCGGTTGGCTCCCGACTTTGCGCGGCTGAACCCATTGGCGGGACTGCAGCGCATGTTCTCGGTGCAAAGTGTCTGGGCCTTGGCCAAAGGATTCTTGAAGATGGGCATCATCGGGGTCGCGGTGGGTCTCGCGATTTCTTCGCAGCTGCACGCGTATGCCACCCTGTTGGTGATGCCGCTCGGCGCCGCGCTGACGGAGTCAGCAAAGCTGTTGACCTCCGTCATGGTGCGGGCCGCTGCCGCGTTTTTTGTGATTGGCGCCATTGACGCGGCGTATCAATACCGCTCCTTTCAGCAGAGCCTCAAAATGTCGACCGAAGAAGTACGGGACGAAATGAAGGACATCGAAGGCAACCCGCAAATTCGCGGCAAGCGCCGGCAATTGCATCGCCGCTTGATCCAGACTGGCATGCGGGAAGTCAAGAATGCCTCGGTGATTGTCACCAACCCCACCCACTATGCGGTCGCCCTCAAGTGGCAGGAACAGGTCATGCAGGCTCCGGTGGTTGCGGCCAAGGGGGTCGACGAGACCGCCCTGGCGATGCGGGAAATTGCCTACGAGAACAACATCCCGATTGTCGAGAATCCGCCCCTGGCGCGTTCCCTCTACCTAGTCCCGCTCGGAGAGTCCATTCGTGAGGAACACTATCAGGCCGTGGCAGACATCTTGGCGTTCATCATTCGGAGAAAGCAAGGAGGGCGGCCGCGATGAGGTTTAATCCACGGGCGGTTCTCCGCGAAGGGTTTGTCCCGATTGCCGCCATTGTCGCCATTTTGATGCTGGTAATTCCGGTTCCGCCTTGGATCCTGGACTTTTTCCTGTTGGTGAACATTGCGCTGTCGGTGACGGTGCTGGTGAGCACCATGTTTATTGATCAGGTGCTCGACCTATCGGTCTTTCCGTCGCTGCTGTTGTTGACCACCCTGTTCCGTTTGGCGCTCGAGGTAACCGCCACCCGCCTGATTCTTCTGGAAGGGGATCCAGGGGCTGTCATTCAAACGTTCGGCCGTTTGGTGGTCGGCAACAACGTCATTGTCGGGATTATCATCTTCATCATTTTGATCGTCATTCAGTTCATGGTCATTACCCGGGGCGCGGAACGCGTCTCGGAGGTGGCAGCCCGCTTCACCTTGGACGCCATGCCCGGGAAGCAAATGGCAGTCGACGCGGAGCTCAACGCCGGCCTCATCCGGGAGGAAGAGGCCAAGCGCCGCCGTCAGGACATCGAACGGGAAGCTGACTTCTACGGGGCAATGGATGGTGCGTCCAAGTTTGTCCGCGGAGACGCCATTGCCGGTATTGTCATCGTGGTAATCAACATTCTGGGAGGCCTCATCATCGGCCTGGTGCAGCGGCACATGGCCATAGGGGCTGCCGCCTCCACCTACACCATCCTCACCGTGGGCGAGGGTCTGACCACCCAGATTCCGGCGCTCTTGCTGTCCACCTCGACCGGTATTTTGGTGACGCGCTCCGGTTCCACGGGCCGTACCTTGAATACCGATGTGTTGACCCAGCTGACCGCGCTGCCCCGGGTTTTATATATTGTGGCCATTGTGCTGGGGCTCTTGGCGATACTGGGGATTCCGCCGCTTATTCCGCTGCTCCTGGGAGGGACGGCATTTTATATGGCATGGCGATTAGATGCGACCCAAAAGAAGGAAAAGGAGGCCGTCGCAGAGAAGAAGCGTGTCGAAAGCGAAAGTCAGAAGAATCGACCGGAATCGGCACTCAACCTCATTGGCAGCGACTCGGTCGAGTTGGAAGTCGGCGTCGGTTTGGTGCCGCTGGTGGGTGGACAGGCGGGACACGATTTGCGGGAACGCATTTCCGCCCTGAGGCGCCAGATTACGGTGGAACTCGGTCTCGTGATACCACCCATTCGGGTGCGAGATGACTTGGAATTGCAGTTGAACCAATATCGAATTCGAATCCGCGGAGCCGAGGTGGCTTTGGCCGAAGTGCGGCCCGACCGGTTCTTGGCGATGGGGGGTGGCGACTTGGGCATTGAAACGGCGGTTCCGACCACCGATCCGGTGTTCGGCTTGCCGGCCTTTTGGATCCGAGAGGATTCGCGGGACCGGGCGGAGATGGCCGGTGCGACCGTCATCGATCCCGGGTCTGTCATGGTCACCCATCTGGCGGAAATCATTCGGCGGCATGCCCATGAAATTGTGGGACGGCAGGATGTCAAACTCTTGATTGATCACGTGCGCCAAACGCATCCCGTCGTTGTGCAGGAATTGATTCCCGATTTATTAAGTTTGGGCGAGGTGCAGCGCGTTTTGGCCAACCTCTTGCGGGAGCGGGTATCCATTCGTGACTTGCCCACCATTTTGGAAGCCTTGGCCGACCGCGCGCGGGTCACCCACGATGTGGACGTGTTGACAGAGGCTGCTCGACAGGCCATTGGTCGGCATATTACCAGGGGGCTCATGCGGCAGGGAGTTTTGCATGCACTGGTTCTGTCTCCGGAGGTTGAGGCTGAAATCCGCAGTTCCATCGAGCATACCGATCAAGGCAATTACTTAAACCTCGATCCCGTCAAGGCTCAGCAAATCTTCCAGAGCATCCGCGATTCGCTGGGCAAAATGCCGCAGGGGGCGCCGCCCGCCATCATTACATCGCCGATTATTCGGGTGTATCTGAAACGCTTGACAGAGCGCATGTGGCGCGACATGGCGGTCTTGTCCTACGCGGAGTTGGGGAGTGACATTTCGGTGAAAACGGTTGGGGTGGTGTCTCTATGATTGTGAAGCGATTTTCTGGGCGCACTGCCGAGGAAGCTCTCGCGATGGCAAAGTGGGAGCTCGGAGAGGATGCCATTATTCTCTCGTCCGGCAAGGCACGCGACCATTGGTGGAAGTTTTGGCAAAGCAATTTTCAAGTGCTGGTGGCCACGGATTACCCGCGCCGAAATGCAGCGACAGCCGCGCACGAGGCCGCTCCCACCATGCTGGACACTCCGCGTTCCGCGGACGTTGCGCCGGTTGTCCAGGTGGGTGGCATGCCGACCCCGTCCCCGACCCGGGAGACGCACGCCGCGGACAATCGCCTTGACCACGTGATTTCCATGCTCGAGGGTTTGGGACAGCGCTTGGAGCGCATGGAAGGACATGCCGACGACGCCACCGCCGAGGCCTATCAGTGGCTTTTCTCCCGGGGCATCGCGGATCACTGGGCCCGCAAGCTGGCGGAATCGGTTCGCCAGTATCAAGAGGAAACGGAAGCTGACTTTGAGGAGGCCGTGAAGGAGACACTCCTCGAGCGGCTTGGCCCTCCGGCCCCGATTGCGTTGGCGGAACCTGCCACCGTGCTGTTCATTGGGCCGACGGGTTCAGGCAAAACCACCACCATCGCCAAGCTGGCCGCCTATTGCCACCTGGAACGGCAAAAGTCGGTGCTGCTCATTTCCACGGATACCTTCCGCGTGGCGGCTGTCGAGCAGTTAAAGACCTACTCGGAAATCATCGGTGTGCCCTTCCAAGTGGCGCTGCGTCCGCAGGACATTCCCCAGATCCTGAAGGATCGGCAATGGGACGTGGTGTTGATTGATACAGCCGGCCACAGCTTCAATCACGCGCTCTACATGTCGGAAATCCGCACTATCGCAGAAGTTTCGCGGGCCACCGACATTCATCTCGTACTGCCTGCGACCATGGATGCGGAACTGATGTGCGAAACGGCTCTTCGCTTTGGGGACGGGCTCAATCCAAAGATTTGCTTTACCAAAACGGACGAGGTGCGTTATCCGGGCAGTCTCTTGACGGCCGCCCTGACCCTTGGGTGGCCGCTGTCGTACGTTACGGACGGCCAAAACGTGCCGGATGACATTCAGGTGGCTTTTGGCGAGACGTTGGTGGGCCTCCTGAAGGGAGGAGACTAGCCATGGCGAACCAAGGCGACGCGTTGCGGAGTTGGGTGAAGGCTAAGGCGGACCAAGCGACCCGTGAGGTGTTGCATCAGAGGCTGACGGGAGGGCGCGTGCTGGCCGTCACCTCTGGCAAAGGTGGCGTGGGCAAGTCCAGTTTGGTGCTCAATTTGGCGCTGGCGCTATCCGAAAGAAGTCAACGCGTGGTTATTCTCGACGCAGATTTGGGTTTGGCCAATATCAATATTATGCTAGGTTATGAACCGGTTTACACGCTGTGGGATGTGGTTGAGAAACGGGTGACCTTGCGGGATACATTGCAGCAGGGGCCCAACGGCATCCGCGTCATCCCAGGAGGCTCCGGCATCACCGAGTTGGCTCGGTTGGACGGTGTCGAGATTTCTCATATCATTGAGGGGTTTCAGGAGCTTGAGGGGGAGTGCGACTGGCTCCTTATCGACACGTCCGCAGGGATTTCGGACAGCGTGCTGGCTTTTGTGCTGGCGGCGGACGAAGCGCTGGTGGTCACCAACCCTGAGCCGACCGCTTTGGCGGATGCCTATGGCCTTATTAAGGCCGTCTGGGAGCAGGATGGACGGGTGGCCCTGAAGTTGGTGATGAATCGCATTCAGAGCCGTGAGCAGGGATCGCGACTGGGCACCCGATTGACTGACTTGGCCGAAAAGGCTCTGGGCCAGCCTGTCGAGTTTTTGGGACAAGTGATGGAGGATCCGGTGGTGACGCGTTCGGTGCTGAGACAGGTGCCGTTCTACACCGCCTATCCGCATAGCGAGGCGGCCTTCGACCTGGGAGACATCGCGGATCGGATTCTGCATCGTGTGCCGCCACCGCGCCGCGGGGGGTGGGGGGCTTTCGTCAAGCGTCTGGTGGAGAATTGGCCGCGGGAAATTAACCGCGATCCCATTTAAGGGGGATATGCATGAACGCACTCTATATTGGCGCATCGGGCATGATTGCCCAAAACCAGTCTTTGGGTGTCATCGCCGGCAATCTGGCTAACAGCCAGTCGCCAGGTTATTTGGCCGAGACAGGGACCTTTGTGGCTTTCCCAAGCGGTACGGTCGAGCGGACTGGCGCGAATCCCGGCGTCATTGGGCAAAGCTCGAGCGGGGTGGCGTTTACCTCCGGCATTGCACTCGGCGGGAGCGGCGTGGAATCTACGAACAATTCCAATGACTTGGCCATCTTGGGCAATGGCTTTTTCGCCGTGCGTACCTCTAATGGACTGGCCTATACGCGGGATGGTCAATTCTCGGTGGATGCGCAGGGCAACCTCGTGACCAGCCAGGGGGATTTCGTACTCAACCAGGCTGGCAAGCCCATTCAACTGCAGCTCGGTGTGGCTTTTAGCGTCAGTCCCTCTGGTGTCATCACCCAAGGCAATACGACGGTGGGCACTTTGGCGCTGACCGATCTATCCCCTCAGGGGCTAACTTCCTTGGGCGGCAATCTCTATACGAGTCCTACCCGGCTTCCCTTTACCGGGCAGGTTATACAATCCTCGCTCAATACATCGAATGTCAACTTGCCGAATTCATTGGTGCAAATGGTGGACGCTCAATCGTGGTATCAATCCTTGACGCAAATGGTGAATGAAGAAAGCAAACGGCTATCGACTGCGGTGACGTTGGGAATGCTTGCGTAACGCCAGAAAGGAGGAGCTATGTTTACGGTTCTTGGAATTGGGGCCAATGGGTTGAATACCCAAAGCGAGGTGTTGAATGCCATCGCATCCAACATTGCCAACGCCAACACGCCGGGCTATGGAAGCCGAGAGACGGCGGTGGCGGCGACGGGAAATTCCCTCGTTCGGCCGGCCGGGGTGACGCTCATGGGGCAGACTCTCAACGCCGGACTGACCTTGAATGCCGGGGCTGCTTTAGTGGGCGACACACCCGTCTTCAGCAATGGCATTCAGCCGACCAACACGCCGTCGAACCTGGCGATTCAGGGCGATGGATTCTTCATGGTTTCGGCGCCCGGGGGCATCGCCTTTACGCGGGCTGGCATGTTTCAGATTGATTCTGGCGGGGAACTAGTGCTGCCAGGTGGGGCCAAGCTGTATCCGCCCATCAATGTTCCGTTGGGTGAGCGATTCTCGGTGTCGGCCAATGGCGTCGTCACGGTGTCGGGTGCGAACGGCCCGCAGGTGGTGGGACAGGTGAAAATTGCCTCGATCCCCAACCCTCAGGGGTTGGTGGCCCTGGGGAACAATCTCTACGGGTTGTCAGCCAACTCTGGGCAGCCGACGGTGACCACGCCGGGTCAAAACGGCACCGGCACTCTCACTTCGTCCGCGCTTAACCAAAGTGCGACCAGTCTATCACAGAACCTTGTGGATTTGGTGCAGGCAGAAACAGCCTACAGCGTTAATGCGAAGGTGTTGACGGTTGGCCAACAGGTCATCCAGTCCACGACGAACTTGCAGGTGTAGCAGGGGGGCCGCTCTGGGCCTGATATGCCTGAAGAACAGACTTGACGTAGTTTTCCGTCTGGGCGTAGGGCGGGATGCCGCCATATTGTTCGACAGCCCCTGGACCGGCATTGTATGCGGCCAAGGCGAGCGAGAGGTTCTGTCCGAAGTGATTGAGCAGGCTCTTCAAATATTCTGCGCCGCCTAAAGCATTTTGGGCGGCGTTTTCAGGGTTGACGCCCAGTTCTGCCGCGGTTCCAGGCATGAGTTGCATTAAACCAATGGCGCCGGCCGAACTGACTGCGCTGGGATTCAATCCCGATTCGACGCTGGCCACCGCTTTTAACAACGCGGGAGAAAGGCCAGTTGAAGCAGCTGCGGACTGAATGGCGCTTTGCACGCTGGCGGATGCGCCGGCTTCCGGAACAGGCTGGCTGGTGGCCGCGGCTCCATTGGCTGAGGGCGCGCTCAGTGGCGCCAACAGCGACTGAAACAGGGTGTTGGAGTTGGAAGACGCGTTCTGGGCCAACGGATCCAGCAATTCTTGAAACAGCGTATTCAATGCCCACAACAAATAGGTATCCATGGCGCTTCCCTCCGGGTTTAGTGTACCGAAGCTGTCCCCCAACGTCGAAGGTTTTAGCGGGAATTTTGCCCAGTTTAGCGCTGCGAAATATGCTCCACGGCGAAGGAATTTCCCCGAATTATGGCGAATTGTGGAATAGAGGGCGGTTGTCTCGGAACGTATAGAGGCGACTGGCAATGGAACGACACCATGAGAGCTAGCCATGCAAAGAGGGGACCCCATTGAAGAAGATTCTGCTCTTCGTGATTATTTTCATCGTTGGACTCGGCGCGGGGGCGGCCGGGATTGTCTTTTTAGAGCCTTCCATGCTGAGCCATACCCCACCCCCCGTCATTGAGGCGGTGCCGTTCAGCTCCAAGACTGCTGTGGCCATTACGGAGACCAGCATTCAAAGCAATCTGGCGGGCAACAGCCATTACGTCAGTTTCGACTTGGAGTTCGAGGTGATGCCGGCGGCACTGACCGCGGCAGGCGGATCGGCCACGGCAGCCAGCGGAGGCTCGGGGACCGGTTCCGCGGAGCTGGACGCGAAAATTCGCAATCAGTTGATTGCGTTGGCTCGTTCGACCCCCTATTCGGAACTGGTCAGTTCGGGTGGGATGACAGTGTTTAAGGACCAGGTGTCGGCTATCCTGCAGTCCATTTTCGGACCCGATTCCGTGTCCGACATCTATTTCTCCAACCTTTTGACGCAGTAGCCTTGCGTCTTGTCTCACTGTCTGGAGATCGATTACGAGAGAGAGGGGGGAGCGCATGGGCCTCGTCCGAGACCACGAAGGGATTCGCCCCTATGACTTTCAGCGGCCGCATCAGCTAAGCCGCGCGCAGTTGGATGCGGTCACCCATATCGTGACCACGTTTTGGCGCAGCGCAGCCAACTTTCTTTCAACCTATTTGCGGACACCGGTCCAGTTGCAACAAATGGCGGTGAGCCAAATTTCGTATGAGGATATGATTCAATCCATTAAGGTGCCTGCCGTGCTGGGGGTTTTCAACACCGATCCGCTGCCCGGAACGGCCTTGATGGAATGCACGCCATCCATTTCCTTGTCGATGATTGATCGGGCGCTGGGTGGCCCAGGTCTCAGCGTCGCGGCAGGCCGACGCCTCTCCGAAATTGAGCAAAGCATCGTACGGCGCATTTTTGATCGCATTCTCGGGTTCTATGGGGACATTTGGCATCCCGTCATGCCCATGCGGGCCAAATTGACCAGTATGGAGCACAACCCCGCGTTCGCCCAGATTGCTGGTGAGGGGGATTTGGTTCTGGTGTCCCGGCAGCAGATGACCCTAGACGGCAATCGGGGGCAGATGATGATTGTCTGGCCCTACGCCAACATCGCTCCGTTGGCAGAGGCGGCGGTGAAGTTTCAATTGATGCGCGATGGCTCATTGGAAAATGTGGAGCTGAAACCGCATGAAATGAAACGGCACGTCGAGGCGGTCCCGGTACGCGGGGCGGTGCTGTTGGGAAAAACCGACATCACGTTGGGGGAATTCGATCAGCTCAAGGTGGGTGACGCCGTGGTCTTGAAGAGCCGGTATGATCAGCCCTTGACCTTAAGGCTCTCGAATCGGGAGAAGTTTTTGGTCTTGCCGGGGCGCCAGCGTGGACGGCTTGCCGTGCGGGTGATTTCACGAGTGGAGGACGAATGACATGGCGAAAAAAGCAGCACGATTGACCGCTGAAGAAATCCAAGCATTGGTGGACGCTTCGGATTCGGTCGCGGAGGGGGAACCGGATGCGGGGCTGATGGTGGATGTGAAGAAAGTGGACTTTGTGGAACTCGAAGAGTCCGCTCCCCGTCCCGCGGGTACCGAATCGGTGGAGTTTGTGTGGGATGTGCCCATGTCCATTGAAGCGATTCTGGGCACCACCGAGCTGACGGTCAAAGAAGTGCTGGAGGTGGGCCCAGGATCCGTGATTGAGCTGGAGCGCGCCTATGGAGAACCCGTTGATTTGTTTCTCAACGGTCGCTTGGTGGCGCGCGGCGATGTTGTCATCATTGGGGACAATTTTGGGGTGAAAATCACTGAGATTCTGGTGTCCGGCGACGAGGTGGGGGCGTCTTCTCCGACTCCGTAAGGTGCGCTAAATCATCGGGTGAGATGGACTGGGCCGCCTCCCGGTTTTGCGACTGCGCCAGGGCTATTTCTTCCCGCAGGATGCTGACATGTTTGGGTGCGTCAATGCCCAATTTGACTTGGTCCCCCTGGACTGACAGCACGACAACGCGGATGGTGCCCTCCTCCAATAGGAGGGCTTCGTTGATTTTACGGGTGAGTACCAGCATGACTCGGCGCCTCCGACGGAGTTCCCTGAGGGGGGAACAAGGGATATTGAAGCGGATATGGCAAGGATAGCACAAATTGGCCCCCATGCCGGGTCCCGCGATTGAAGATGAGCGGGCTCTTGAGGTTCATACTGGGATTATGGCCATTCCCAATGGTGCATAAACACAAGATGGCCCAATCGACAGGTTCCCCCAACGCTTTAGGCAGTTCCTCCACCGGCAACTGATATTCGGGAAATCGCAACAGAGGATCGATGCACACGAAGGCCAAGGCCGGGGTGGTCACAGACTGCAGGTACAGAAAGGGGCTGTCCGGCTGGTGCGGCAGCAGCACAAAACGGCGCTCCTGAGGGAATCCCAGGATTTCATAGTCAACGGTCAGGATGTCTTGCTCGTCGATGGTGATGGTGCCGTGAAACCGCGTCTCAATGGTTGGCATGGTGTCCCTTCTTTAACGAATTTCTTGGAGTGGCGGTCTAAGGATTGATGAAGTTCAACAGCGACAGCGAGAGAATCTTCGAGCCGCTTTGCAGCGCCGCCTGATAGGAATCTTCCTCCTGCGCCAACTGAGTGGTCACCTGCGCCATGTTGGCGCTGGCGACATTGGACAAACTTTGGCTAATGTCGGTCGATGCGTTGCCGAGCTGGGTCAAGGTGTTTTGCACTCGCGCCAGGCGGCCGCCAACCAAAGACTGCGCGCTTGTGAGGTTGCTCAAGTCATTTTGCAGGTTCTGAGCCACAGTCTGGAGCGCGGGAGATCCTGTGGTCAACGCCGTCACTAAGTTGCCCAGATCGTTGTACGCATTAACGAAATAGTTGCCGGTTTGGCCGACCGATTCCCAACCCGTGAGGTTGACAGTCACAGTGGCGCCGCTGTTGATTTCAAACTTTAGGGCATTGCCTGCCGTTGACGACATGACCGTATTTGGGGTTGTGCCGGACGCCACAAGCGCCGTCCCACTGGCCACGGTAATGGGGGCCGTGCCGTTTTGGTAGCCCGAAAACAGATACTGGCCTTCGTATTGGGTATTGAGCAATTGACCAAAGTTCTTTTGGATGCCGCTTACCGTCTGCGCCATGGCGCTCAAGTCGCTGGCGTTATTGGTGCTGTTTGCCGCTTGGGTTGCGATTTGGATGGCTTGGTCCCAGAGGGAAATCATATTGCTGAGCACGCCGCTCGATTGATTGAGCCATCCTTGCGCAGATTGCGCCGAGCTCGTGTAGGTTTGTATCTGCGACAACGCGTTGTTGAGCCCCAAGGCGTTTTCGGCTGCGATCGGATTATCCGACGGCACCTGAAAGGTTTGGCCAGTGGATACTTCCTGCTGCAACTGGCTTATTTGGCTTTCCTGGTTCTGGATGTTCTGCAATAGGGTGTTGGACAGAATCATCGGAGTGATTTGCACTAGGGAGACCTCCTTGTCTTCCGCGTTAGTTGACTGCTGACAGCAGGCTCTGTGTTATCGACTGCTGCGCGGCAATCAGCTTGGCCGCCGCTTCATAGCTTTGCTGTTCCTGAATCATGTTGACCGATTGCTGGTTAAGGTCTACGCCCGTCACCGACTGCAGGTCGTTGTTCAGTGAAGTCAAGGTGTTTTGCGCATCGGTCTGTTGGTTGGTAGCATTTTGTCCGTCCAATCCCACTTTGCCGACGGTGGACTGGTAATAGCTCGCTAGCGAAGGGGCGGTGGATGAGGTTGACGTTGGCGGAACAAACCCCGCTGGAGGCGAGGAACTGGTCGGGACTGTCGAATAAAACATGGGTCCCGTCGTCAGTGCGTTGTAGAGGTCAAGAGCGTTGGAGCCGTTCCCGGGACCCGAGGTGGCTGTGCCGGCTGCGGGCGTTGCCGCCGCAATTTGGTCGGCCGTCATGGAAGAATTGACCGCAATGGTTCCCGCCGTCGTTCCCGTAAAAAACTGGGTCACCCCACCGGTTGACGTGCTGGCCGTTCCCGATAGGTTCAGCCCCTGTTGCTGGTAGTAGTTGACCATGTTGGCCAGGTTTCCTGCGATAAGGTCGAGGCTTTGGCCATAGCTGGTGAGATACCCGGCCGAGGCTGCGCCCGTTGCGCCGTGCGGGGGCAACTGATACAGGAGAGCCATATTCCCTGCCAGCGACCCGGATTGCGCTTGTACGGCCGTTTGGGTGTCTGTCCAGGTCGGAACCTGATTCCCGAAGGGACCGGGTTGGGCCTGCATTTGAAAGGTTTGCTCCCCGGTTACCAACGGGTGGGAGCCAATGTAGACATCCAGGGAACCGGCTGGACCATTGGCATAATGCACTTGAACGAGTTGGCTCAGCTGGGTCAGTAGTTGACCTCGTTGGTCGAGCAGGTCATTGGGCTGTTGGCCTGATGTGCTGACAGTGGCCACCTGGCCGTTCAGTTGGGCGATTTGCTGCGCTAACTGGTTGATTTGTTGCACCTGGCTGGTAATGTTCTGGTTTACATTGGCCTCTTCGGTCTGCAAGGAGCTGGACATGCCATTTAACGTGGAGGCTAAGGTTTGGCCGTCTTGGAGCACACTCTGGCGGGCCGAGAGGCTGGTCGGATTCTGCGACAGCGTCAGCCAGCTTTGGTTGAACTGGTTCATCATTTCCGCCAATCCACCCTGTTGCGGCTCTTGGAAAATGTTTTGCACCTGACTGATGCCCTGGGTTAGGGCGGTGGCGTATCCGACCGCGCTGGTTTCGTTGCGTACGCTGGAAGATAGGAAGGCATTGGTCGCACGCGTCACAGCGGTCGCAGTGACGCCGTTTCCGATCAACGTGGTGGGCATCACCGCGTCGGGTGCCGGGGCGTTTTCGGTGAGATTGACGGACTCTACATGATAGCCCGGGGTTGTGGCGTTGGCCATGTTGTTTCCCGTGACATCCAAAGCCAGTTGTTGGGCTGCCAAGGCCTGAGAAGCGATGCCTAGCACTTCAAAACCCATTTTTGTCCCTCCTTAGAGTCCCAAGTTCAGACCTGGGCGCTCCTGGTGGCCGATTCCCAAAAGCTCCCGTAAATAAGCAATGTAACCCAAATGTTGTTCAATGAGGTCAGCCAAATGTTCTTCGCGGCTGGCCCACCGTGTGATGTGAGTCTTCAGTTCCGCCTTCTCAGACTCGGATAGGCCCCCCATTTCGAGCGTCCGCGTATTGAGTCGATACATGGGGTCGATTTGTTCCTGCAGCAACGAAACCAGGGTGTCAGCGCGGCGGCCGATGACTGCCTGGATCTTGCCCTCTGTAATGCGCTCCACTTCTATCAGGTCTGCCAGAATGGCCTCATATAGAGCATTTGTCGTCATGGTGCGCTCCTAGATCCACAAATCCACCAAAAGTCCGCGAATGGCATCCAAACGCCGAGCCATCTGGGTCGCCGGATGGCGGTGCCGGATGTCTTCCAGCAGGTCGTCCAGCGCCCGGTTGACTTGGACAATATGGACCATTTGCCGAAATCGACCTTTAGGAGACCAGTACGTGGACGACTTGGCCTGATGGCGTTTTAATGCTTGGTTCAACAAGTCTTTAACGGTGTCCAAATAATGTGTGATGTGCGGATCAGTCGGGTTTTCCAAAACCGCATACTCTGTTTCGGATAATCGTTCCCACAACGAGCTTTCCACGGGGGAGAGCCGCCCCAGGCGCGAACTGACCACGTCGGCCGGGGCTTCGATGGTCGAGCCACGAATCGGGTCTGTTGGGCTGCGATGGGAAACGGCGTTGAGTTTGATCGACATGAGACGCACCACCTTAGCCTTTATTCTACGGCGAGTGGTGCGTCCCAGCAGAGGAATAACGCGGATTTATCCACTTTCTGTCATCCGATTAAGGTTTCATCCGCTTGATGGTGTTTCCAGTACAGTTGCACGGAGACAATGTACTCATCAATCTCCTGACTTACCCGAATGACTTCAGGGTCTAAATTTCCCTTCTGGGCGGCCAGCATCCACATGCGATGCTTGAGCGACTTGATCTTATCGATGCTTCGACGATATTCGGCTAGGGTGCGTATCGGAATCATGGATGCTTGTCCCCCGTCTATTGAAGTAGGGCCATTTTAACCCACCTCTGGACGGTAGCACAATAATTGCCAGAAAAGGAATTTTCGACTATTTTCTCGGCCGGCCCCATAACTTGACTTGCCGGCGGACCCAGTGCGCCACAATCTCCGGGCTAGTGACACCAACCCGCCTTGCCTCGGTCCGAAACTGGTCGAACAATGCGAAGACTTGTTCGCGGGCTGCATCGTGTTCCGGAGTGGTTTCAATGCGAAATTGATAACCTCGGTCGGTTTTGTCGACAGCCACCTCGACGCCTGCCAATCGTGCTTTGCGTTCCATCGTGACAACCTCCCCGCAAAAACGCGTATTATCGCTGTGTTTTTAGTGTATCATAGGACAGGTTCTTAGTTCCCTTCTGGAGAATTTTTGTCCTTGACACTCATTCTTGCGGCGGATATGATATCTAGTGTTCCCGATGAGGAATGACGTCGCGGGGTAGAGCAGCCAGGTAGCTCGTCGGGCTCATAACCCGGAGGTCGCAGGTTCAAATCCTGTCCCCGCAACCAATGGCGGCGTAGCTCAGCTGGTTAGAGCACACGGTTCATACCCGTGATGTCGGTGGTTCGAGTCCACCCGCCGCTACCAACTTCATCAGACATGGGTCATTAGCTCAATTGGCAGAGCAGGGGACTCTTAATCCCAAGGTTGTAGGTTCGAGTCCTACATGGCCCACCACCTTTCAACCCGCTAAGCATTAGGCTTTGCGGGGTTTTTGGCATTTCCGCGTCAAT